>CAYVDX010000260.1:0-5736 GCA_964450485.1 uncultured Calditrichaceae bacterium | reverse complement strand
TGGGTGTAGATTTCATTTTACGTAATTTTTGCTTTCAAATATTTCACCCCCCGGCAAACCGGAGCCTGCCCCGGAACGCCGGGGGATTATTGGCAAATGATCCTAATTTTTGAAATTAAATCCCGTCGGGGTGACATCTTTATAGAAAAAATGTCACTTAAACCCATTAAAACCCCGTCGGGGTGAAATAAATGAGAGAATATTTTACGTAAAACTGAATCCACACCCATAATAATCCGGTTTAATCCTGTCAATCCTGTCAATCCTGTCAAAAAATCTAATTAAACATTGTCGAATAATTTAATTTCTTTCCTGATTTTCGGGTGTTTTGTGGGGAATTCTTAGTTTTTGTCGTGTACTGAGGCGGGGGATATAAAAAACAGTCAACTTTACATAATATATATTATATTAAACTTTCGCGCAAAGTTATTCTTTTTAACTCGCGTTTTTTATTTCCAAGCCGATATTTATTTCAGTTGCGAAATGCAGCAAAAGATGCCAGGGAACGGTATCTTTACTAAAAAGAAAGCTCATTAAACCAAAGGGAATTGGTAATGATGAATTTCCAGAACAATCCTGCCAATAGTTTCTCCAAGGATCAGATCGAAACACTGAAGGATATTCTGACAACCCTCAACCAGTTGACCGATGAACAGAAACGTGAATTGCATATCGGCACATTGGTTGTCCGTTTGTTAACGAATGATGATCTCCTTTGGTCACAAATCGATCAGGTTCAGGCGAATGCTTTTAGCGGAAATTGATCAGGAGTTAAAAAGCGAATCAGCCGAATGTTGGTTTTACCCGGCATTCGGCTTTTTTGTTGAATCTAACCCGTTATTTTCATCCCCGGCAAACCGGGGCAGGCATTTCTTCGACCCTTCATTCCTCTCACTTCATACATCGTTTTTGATCCCCCTCCCCTTCCCTCTTTTATAAAATCAAAATGGCGATTCCTGTTGAAACATGCCTTCATCGGCCTCGTGCGCGAAATCAGCGAACTTGCCGTATTGCTTTAGAAAGGTCAGCTTTATCGTGCCAATCGGTCCGTTTCGATGCTTTCCGATGATTATTTCAGCGGTATTTTCCACTTCTTTAAATTTTGGATCATCGCGATCTTTCAGGTAAAATTCTTCGCGATAAACGAACATGACCAGGTCCGCATCCTGTTCAATCGCGCCGCTTTCGCGAAGATCCGACAGCATCGGACGCTTATCCGGGCGGGATTCCACGGCGCGCGAAAGCTGCGAAAGTGCAATGATGGGAATATTCAACTGTTTCGCCAGCATTTTTAACGACCGGGAAATATAGGAAATCTCTTGTTGGCGATTGTCAAACCCCTTTGGCGCCTCCATCAACTGCATGTAATCGACAATTAATAAACCGATGTTGCGCTCCAACGCCATCCGGCGCGCCCGTGCGCTTAACTTGATGATGTCCAACCCGGCGGTATCGTCGATATAAATGGGCGCTTCAGCCAGCCGACCGGCGCTGCGGGATAGTTTTGGCCATTCATTCTCGCGCAACTTGCCGGTGCGGAGCCGCTGTGAATCGACCATTGCTTCGGCGCACAAAAACCGCTGCACAAGCTGCATGTCGCTCATTTCCAGGCTGAAGACGCCGACGCCCATCCCGGCCTCCACACCGGCGTTTCGGGCAATATTCAGCGCAAACGCCGTTTTACCCATGGAAGGACGCCCGGCAAGAATGATCAAATCGCTTTTTTGGAAGCCGGCGGTTAAATCGTCCAGTTTTCCAAACCCGGAGGGCACGCCGATAATGCCGGAGTGATCCAAATGATGGAGCCGTTCCAATTCCGTGAAAGTTTCATTTAATATCGTGTTGATTCCTTGGTAAGATTTTTCTTTTTGATTTTTCAGCAAATCAAAAATATCCTGCTGCGCCTTGCTGAGCACGCCTTCCACCTCAGCCTGGCTGTCATACGCCTCGGAAAGAATATCCGTGCAGGCCCGAATCAACTTTCGCAGAATGGATTTTTCTTTGACAATTTGCAGATGATATTCGATATTCGCCGACGACGGTACCAGCGACGCCAATTCTGCCAGGTAAGGCGCGCCGCCAATTTCTTCCAATGTTTTTCGGCGTTGTAATTCCTCGGTGAGCGTTATTATGTCAATCGGCTCATTTTTCTCGTATAAGCCCAGCATTGCCAAAAATATATTCCGGTGGCTATCGCGGTATAAATCGGTTTCATCGATGCTTTCCAGCGCAATGGCGGATGCTTCTTTGTCCAACAACAATGCGCCGAGAATATATCGTTCCACATCGACCGCTTGCGGCGGTATCCGCCCGCCAACGGCCAGCGCTTCATCGGACGGTTTTTTTTGTGCGCGTTTTCTTCCTGCCATTTATTCCATTCCCTATTTGTTTTCGACGACCGGCATTTTTCAAACCATTTAAGCGTTTAGTTGTCAGATGTGCGCTTTGTTTGCCGAAATCCGGATTGATCACGCGTGCCGTGCGACAATTTTTCTACGGGAGCGTCCGCTAAGTGATTTTTCACAAACCACTCGTTTCCGTACAGGTCGCGATACCATTCTAAAAATGCGGCAAGTACTTCCTTGGCGTTTTCCGGCGTTTTTTTATTGAGCATTTTTCCCCAAAATAAAGTGAACATAAATATACTTATTTTTGCAGCAAAAATTCAAATATTTTTTGAGAAACATCTAATTTATAAGCGATCTTTAGCGATTTTTTGCGGGTTTCGTCCAATAAAGTTACCACGTTCGTGTCGCCGGCAAATGCTGCGCCATCCGTAAGCGGGTTGTTAATCACAATCATGTCTAATTTCTTTGAAATCAATTTTTTGCGCGCATTTTTTTCCGGCGATTCTGTTTCCACGGCAAAGCCGATGAATTTTTGATCTGCTTTTTTTCGATTGGCCATTTCTCTCAAAATATCCGTGGTGCGTTTCATTTTGACAACAAAGTCACCGGCGCTTTTTTTTAACTTTTGCGCGGATATTTTCCCGGGTTGATAATCCGCCACAGCCGCGGCGCTGATGAAAATATCAGCATTATCGATATTTGCGCGAACAGCTTCAAACATTTCCCGCGCGGATGTCACGGAAATTGATGCGACCGCCACCGGCGGCGTCAAATTTACGGGGCCGTGAATCAAAAGAACTGTCGCTCCCCGCGCAAAAGCTTCCCAGGCCAGGGCAAATCCCATGCGCCCGGTCGAACGGTTGGTGATCATGCGCACCGGATCGAGAAATTCCTCGGTTCGTCCGGCAGTGATCAGCACGGTTTTTCCGGCAAGGCTGCCGGGTGAAGGATGCGTCGCCCGGTATAAATATTGGATGAGAAATTCCGGTCGCGCCAATCGCCCCACGCCGTTGTAGCCTTCCGCTAAAAACCCCTGTTCCGGTTCGCAAATCAAATAGCCCCATTTGCGCAGCGTTTCGATATTATTTTTCATCGCCGGATGCCGCCACATATTTTCATTCATCGCCGGCGCCACGACCACCGGGCAATGCAACGCCAAAGCTGTTGTGGAAATAAAATCATCGGCGATTCCGGCGGCCATTTTCCCGATGACATTTGCGGTTGCCGGAACAAAGATTACCGCGTCGCACCAATCCGCGGCGGAAATATGATGGGTCGCCGTCAACTTTCCCTTGGGAAACATATCCGTGTAAACCGGGTAATTACACAGCGTTTCCATCGTTGTTTCAGTAATGAACCGCCGGGCGTTTTTGCTCATCATTACTCGAACATCCGCGCCCCGCGTGACCAAATAACGAATGATTTCGCAGGTTTTGTATGCGGCAATCCCGCCGGTGACGCCCACCAGAATATGTTTGTTTTCAAAAACTTTTGTCGGAAACATCGCGCAAAAAAGTATTGAATAATCGGGAATTCACAAAATTATTTTTTGATATTTTGATGCGCTAAAATGATCTGCTCGATCTCTTTAATTGCCCGGAACAAATCATCATTGACAACCTGCGCATCAAATAATTCCGCTTTGGCGTATTCTTTTGGCAAGCGTTTCAGTCGCCGCGCGATGGTTGCGCGATCTTCGGTTTTGCGATTTTTCAGGCGGCGTGCTAACTCGTCCATTGATGGCGGCTTGATGAAAATCAGCAGCGCGTCGGGAAAATGCGATTTAATATTCAACGCGCCATTCACGTCAATATCAAACAAAACGGTGCGCCCTTCGCGCAAAAAAGTGTCAACCGTGGATTTCAGCGTGCCGTAAAAATTGCCGTGCACTTTTTCAAATTCTAAAAATTCACCGGCTTTTATTTTGGCTTCAAAAGCTTCCGGCGACAGAAAAAAGTAATGCACGCCGTCTGCTTCATTTTTTCGCCGCGGACGGGTCGTTGCGGAAATTGATAATCGAAATTCAGGATTGCGCGCAAGGAGATAGTGACAAATTGTGGATTTTCCAGCACCGGAAGGCGCGGACAAAGCCACTAAACGCCGGCCGCGCATCGCAGCATTTTTCGTTGATTTATTTTCTGACATCGCGTCCAATTCGCCTCAAAAATAATCGATTACTCGATGTTTTGCACTTGCTCGCGCATCCGTTCAATTTCCTCTTTTATCGTCACGACGCGATGACTGATTTCGATCATCGTGTTTTTAGAGGACATTGTATTTGCTTCCCGGTGCATTTCCTGTAAAATAAAATTGAGCTTTTTTCCGATCGGCGAACCATTTTCCAAATTATCCCGAAACAAAGCAATGTGGCTTTGCAGTCGCACGATTTCCTCGCTGATATCGACGCGATCAGAAATAATGGCCACCTCCAACTCAAGGCGATTGCGATCCAACTTGTTTTCGTCGATCAATTTCCTGAGCCGTCCGTATTGTTTATCAAATTCAACGCGTGCGTTTTCCGCGCCGAAATTTCCAACTTCTTCTGCCAATTTTTGGATGGTATTCAACCGCTCCAACAAATCAGATCGCAAATTTTCACCCTCTTCGGAGCGCGTTGTATTCAATTTATCCAATGTTGTATTCAGCAAGCCGGATAACTTTTCCCGCAGTGCTTTATCCACCGGTTTCTCTTCATCGACGGTAAAAACATCTTTAAAAAGCAGCAGATCATTGAGCTGCAAAGGCGTGGAAATGTCTGCTGCCTCGCGGATATTTTCTAATAAATCGCGATACAGCTTTACCGCGGCAGTATTTACCTGAAGTCCATTTTGAAACATTTCGGCGGCGGTGGCTGTCAAAACACAGTTTATTTTTCCCCTGTTCACCTTTTTTCGGATCAATCCTTTAATTTGATCCTCAAAGGCTTTCATCGATTGCGGTAATTTTAAAAAGATTTCCAAATAGCGAGAATTTAAAGAACGAATTTCACAAATCAAATCTCCGCCTTCGAGTGCGGTTGTTGCGGAAGCGTACCCGGTCATGCTGTAAATTTTACCCATAAGTCGAATCCAATGAAGCGTTAAAGATTGTTTTTTATGCCGCATTACAAAACACCATGCGCCGGTCACACCGGCTGACGCGTCAGAATATAAATTGCGCGTGGGGGGATCGCAAATTATTTCCTACTTAAAATTTTCCGGGATTGTTCGATAGTGATATTGAGCCGTTAAAAAATTATGGTTCTTCGACAAACTGTATGACTTTTCGCTTTCAATCCCTCCAAAACTCCCCCAAAGCAAGGGGAGATTTTAAGCCCCTTCCTTGAGAAAGGGGTTGGGGAAGGTTGCATAATACAGCGTTGGCAAGAATGGATTTCTTTTTCACAAAA
>CAYVDX010000259.1:0-5737 GCA_964450485.1 uncultured Calditrichaceae bacterium | reverse complement strand
TGCGTAGGTCATCTCCGGCAGCACGATATCGTCGGTATAGCGGCCTTTCCCGGTGATGAAACGCTGGTCTTCAACCCGTTTGACGGATTGTCCGATGTATTTTCCCATTATGTTTTCTCCTGAATTTTTTAGCAAATTTTAATACAAAAAAAGAATACTGCAATTCTCAACTGATATTTCGCGCCATGCGCCACGCGCCATGTTTATAATTTACACGCCGGTCGCTCACATTTTTTCCGCCGCATATTGCACGGCTTTGACAATATTCTGATAACCGGTGCACCGGCAGTAATTGCCTTCCAGGGCGTGGCGGATTTCCTGTTCGGAAGGGTTAGGATTATGATCCAGCAAATCCACGGCTGCCAGAATCATTCCCGGCGTGCAAAATCCGCACTGCAAGCCGTGTTCCTCGCGAAATCCTTCCTGCAGTGGATGCAGATCGCCATTGTTTGCCAATCCTTCGATGGTGGTGATTTCAGCGCCGTCGGCACGTGCGGCCAACAACGTGCAGGATTTCACCGCACGACCGTCCAGCAGCACCGTGCAAGCGCCGCAACTGCTGGTGTCGCAGCCGATGTGCGTGCCGGTCAGTTGCAGCACATCGCGCAGGTATTGAACCAGCAATTGCCGCGATTCCACGTCGTGGCTGTATTGCCGGCCATTCACAGTAGTTTTGATTGGAATGCCCATAAACACATCTCCTGTTTTGAGGTGAGTATGAAAATAATTTTGAGGTTAAAGCTGTTTAAATTCGATAAGCAGATACGAAGAATGGAGACCGCCTGAGCGCCAAATTGTTTTCGCAACGCAAGTAACCAAATACACGTATCAGCGATTATTTTCATTGCATTTGTCGTTGCTTTTTGCAGCTATAATTTGGATCGTAATCAATTTTTCCAAAACGGTTCAGAATCTGCATTTGTTTTCTTCGATTGATATATTCCCGTAGCGCTTCTGTGACAACAGCCTTTTTGGTTTTGTGATTACCGATAATGAGTGCTTCCTCGATCAAATGATCATCGATTGCAAGTTTGGTTGCCATTTGTTATTCCTTTTTCGCAAGGTTTACACATTTTTACGTGTAAGGTCGATAGGCAATAAAAAGATAAATTCACGCTGACTTTGTGTGCGTTTATCGTTGGGAGATCAACGACTCATCAAGTAGATATTGAATAGTAATGAAGAAAAGTGAAACCGTCAACGGTTAATTTGAAAAATTTTTCAAGAAACCAAATTTTCAATAAGTGACAAAATTTCCGTGTTCTTGGGAATATCCATCATCGAATGACTGTAATGGACATAGCGCGCCATTCCGTTTTTATCGATGATGAGTTGCGCGGGCATGCGACCCAATTTGAAAATGTTGACCTCCTGTCCGCAGCGTTTTAAAACGCGCAGTTCCGGGTCAGGCAGCCCGATAAAGGGCAAATTTTCTTTTTCCCAATATTTACGGAATTCAGCGGCATTTTCGGGCCCCAGCACGATAATTTCCGTTTCAAGCGTCACAAATTGGTTGTAATCCCGGCGCAACTGCGCCATGTGCGCGCGGCAAAATGGTCAGAAGAAACCGCGATTGAACACTAAAACGACGTTTTTGCGCTCATAAAAATCGGCCAGCTGAATCGTTTTGCCGTTGAATTCTTCCAGCGCAAAATCCGGCGCTTTTTCGTTGATTTGAATTTTTGACATAACGATTGCTCGTTTTTATTCACAAAACACAGCCAACGCCGACATGACTTCCCGCTCAACCGCTTTGCCGGCCGGGCGATTCAGCCGAACGCCTTTCACGACAATTGTGCTTGATCCGCCGCCATCGAGGTTGAGCGCTTCCACGCAGCCGAGTTCGTCCATCAGGGTTGCCAATTCCCGCAAGCTGACGCCGCGACTTGCTTGTTGCCGGCCGTCCACCACCAGCAGAATGAGCCTGCCATCCGCCGTGTAGCCCGCGGCGGTGCGGGGATGCACCAGCGGAATCGTGGTGCCGAAAAAGACTTCTTCATCCGAGGTGACGCGGATTTTTCCATCCATGATCAACGCCGGGCCAACGCCGATGGCGTCGCGCATAAACCAGGGTTGGGCGTTGCGATAATCCAACGCAGCCGCCGGTTTTCCGGGATGATTCTCCGGCGGATTTTTCCAGGCAAACAGCGTGTCATTTCGCGACGTCACCCAGGCAATATCCATTTCATCCGCGTCCGTAAAGCCGATGGCCGCGCGGGTGGTTTGAAAACGAAGGGTATCGCGTTGGACGGAACGGTTGGCCGGCTCGATGATTTTGCCGTCAATTTCCAGTAAGCCCATGTGCCCGGCCGGGGTTTTGTGCATGGTAAAATAGCCGCCGTTCACCACAACACAAGCGCCCAAATCACGGGCGAAGGAGGTCGCGGTTTCGCGATTATCGCCGGCATCATCAGACATGACAATGCGCGTTTCAATCGCCGGATCCGGCTCATCGATGACCGCGTACCAGGCTCGCAGCGGCAATGAGTCATTTTGCCCGGCAAACACCCGAATGCCCGCGGGCAACTGCGCGTTCAGCGAATCAATCGCCCGCCAGTTCATGGGCAATTTTGACAGCGGTCGCGCCTTTTTTGAGCTGCAATTGGTGATAAAGATGGATAAAACCGCCAGGCTTGCCAAAACGCAGGCGTGAATGACAAATCGTTTGAAATCGCGATGAGTTTTTTGCATGAAAGGCATCCTTTTGTCAGATGATGTTCTGCACTGTAGGGGCGAACGGCCGTTCGCCTCTACAGCCCGATAACATTTGAAAAAATTCCCGAGTTAGCCCAGGCGGCGATACAACGCGATATATTTCTCAACCTGCACATCCCAGGAATAATTTTGGCGCATGCCATTGAGCATCAGCTTGCGCCAGGCGTCTTTGTTTTGAAAAGTGGAATAGGCATAATCCATTGCCCAGCGCAGGCTGTCGCCGTTGAAATATTCAAACACGAAGCCGGTGCCGGTTTGGTGAACCCAATCGTATAATTGAACGGTGTCCGCCAATCCGCCGGTTTTGCGCACGATGGGCACGGTGCCGTAACGCAGGCTGTAAATCTGGTTCAATCCGCATGGTTCGTAGCGGGAGGGCATCACAAATATATCGCTGCCCGCTTCGATGAGATGAGAAAGCGGGTTGTTGTAGCCATTAAAAAAACACAGTTTTGCCGGAAAATGGTTCTGCGCGCTGATAAAAAAATTTGCAAATTGCGCTTCGCCGCTGCCCAGTACTACAAATCGCACATCGTAATTTGCCAGAAAATCAAACAGGATTTCGTTCAGCAACTCAAACCCTTTTTGGCTGGTCAACCGCGAAATAATGCCGTAAACCGGCACATCGGGCGAGTAGGGGAGACCCATTTGTTCCAATAAAAACTGCTTGTTTTTCGGCTTCCCGGATAAATCTTCCGGTGAATATTTGTAAGGAATGTGCGGGTCGCTGTCCGGGCTCCATTCGCTGTAATCCACGCCGTTGACGATGCCGATCAGCCGGTCGCTGCGCTGGCGCAGAATAAAATCAAGACCGGCGCCGTACTCCGGCGTTTGGATTTCCCTGGCGTAAGTATTGCTGACGGTTGTAATTACGTCAGCGTTCAACAGACCGATTTTGAGGTAATTGACCATGTCGCCGGCGAGGTCGTCCTGCGGCAATTGATTCCGATATTCACCCAATTTTAGTTTGTCAATCACTGCCGCGGAAAAAACGCCCTGGTATCCGATGTTGTGAATGGTCAGCACGGTTTTTGTTTGCGCAAAAAGCTGATCCCATTGGTAAATCGTTTTCAGAAAAAGCGGGATGAGCGCGGTTTGCCAGTCGTTGCAATGCATGACGTCCGGCGACCAGCCCATCCGCTGGCAGCATTCGATGACTGCCCGGCCGAGCAGGGCAAAACGCAGGTATTCGTCGCCGTCATTGGTGTAAATGCTGCCGCGATTGTAAAGCCCCTCGCAATGAATAAAATAGACATCCGTGCCGCTGTCAGGCAATTTTGTGGTGAGCGTTGTGAAATGCAGGGTGAATCCGCCAAACTCGACCGGCACATTTTGGAGAAAATCAACGACGTGAATGCTGTGTTTAGACGTATCAATTGTATCGTAAAACGGCATAAAAACGCGAATATCCTGCCCATGCCGGTTCAGGTATTTCCCTAAAGCGCCGGAGACATCCGCCAAACCGCCGGTTTTGGCAAACGGGACAACTTCGGAAGCGGCGAAACAGATTTTTAGCGGTTGCTGCATCAATATTTCCTCGCGCAGAATGAGTGGTTAATGTGATTTGATGCCGTTTTTACAAACGCGCCGGTAAAATTTTGCCGGTGACTTCCCCAAAACCCACGCGATATCCCTCGCCCTGGCACCAGCCGGTGATGGACAAGGTGTCGCCGTCCTGCAAAAAGCTGCGCTCTTCGTCATCGGAGATTTTTAGCGGCTTGGCGCCGCGCCAGGCCAGTTCCAGCAAGCTGCCGTAGGAATCGGGCGTGGGACCGCTGATGGTGCCGGAGGCCATCAAATCACCGGCGCGTACGTTGCAGCCGTTGACGGTGTGATGCGCCAGTTGCTGATACACACTCCAATACATGTGTCGCAAATTTGAGCGGGAAATCCGGGCCGGTTTTTCCATTTTTTCGCTGCGAAGATGGACTTCGAGATGGATATCAAACGCGCCGTCGCCATTGAATTGCAAATATGGAAAAGGCGTGGGTTTTTGCACCGGCCCGGCGCAGCGAAAAGGCTCCAGCGCTTCCATGGTGACGATCCAGGGTGAGATCGAGGTGGCAAAATTTTTAGATAGAAACGGTCCCAGCGGCACGTATTCCCACTTTTGAATGTCTCTCGCGCTCCAGTCGTTGACCAGCACCATGCCGAAGATATGCTCAGCGGTTTTGTCAATGGGAATCGGCTCGCCCCGCGCATTTCCGGCGCCGGTGAAAAAGCCCATCTCCAGTTCAAAATCGAGCAGGCGGCAGGGACCGAAACGCGGCGTTTTCGCGTCATCCGGTTTGGATTGCCCTTGCGGACGGCGTATTTCCGTGCCGCTGATCACCACGGAACTGGCCCGTCCGTGATACCCCACCGGAATCCAGGTCCAGTTCGGCAGCAGAGCGTTTTCCTTGCTGCGAAACATGCTGCCCACGTTGGTGGCGTGTTCCTTGGATGAATAAAAATCGGTGTAATCCCCGATTTCCACGGGCATTTGCATGTCAACATCTTGCATTTTGATCAATAATTCCTCGCGCAGTCGCGGGTTGTCGCGGAGCGCCGGCGAGTGCGCGCTCAACAAGCCGCTGATGATCGCGCGCGCCTCACGCCAACCGTTTTTACCCAGGTTCATCAAACGATTCAGCGAGGTTTGCCCGGCAAAAGCGCTTTGTCCCTTCAACGCCGGCGTGTTGAAAAAACCCTGCTCATCCGTCCGGGAAAGATTCAGCACATAATCGCCGATGGCCGCGCCGATATGCACGGTTCCGTCTGATTTTAGCCGAAAAACGCCGTAGGGGAGGTTTTGAATCGGAAAGTGCGAATTTTTCGGCACGTCAATAAATGAGCGCAATTTTGGATCCGTGGTGGGGTCGGTATTTGCCATTTGCTTTCCTTTATTCTGTTGTTGGTTTTATTCAGCGTGGGGAACGGTCGCGACCGTCCCCTACTTGTTACCGGGCTCTGCCGGGCAACGTCTGCCACGCCCCAGTCCCTGAGGCGGAGCCTCACGGCAGGCATTCCAGCGCAGAGCGCT
>CAYVDX010000258.1:0-5764 GCA_964450485.1 uncultured Calditrichaceae bacterium | reverse complement strand
AACTGGGTCTGCCTTTCATCAGCGGACGGGTGCCGAAACAATTTGGGGTGCGCTACGATTATTTTGACGCCGCAAATATCCACCAGGTTGTCGGAGAGTTTTCCCGAACGCGCAATTTTGTCGGGGCAACCGGGCGCTCGCCGCTGGGGTATTTTTCCTCAACGTATTTTGCCGTTGGCGCGCGTTTTTTGACCGGCCGGGACAGCACTTCTTTTGTGTGGCGCGCCGGTCTGGCTGATGCGGAATTTCAGCGAAAAACCTGGGTTATCGGCGTCACAATTATGGATTTGGATCGCAGCGGACCGCTGGATCGCAACTTTCGCTGGGTGAATGGACGCTTCGGTCCCGGGTTTACCATTGGCGGGAAAAAATTTTCCATTTCGCCGCAATTTGTGGGCGTCGTCGGCTCCAGTTCACTCATTTTAGGGAAAGAGAATTACGGCGCGTTGGGTCGAGACGCGGATTCCACGTTTGCCGGCATCGAAGCCGGGTTTCGCGCGGCATTGCCGGTGCGCATCGGGCGGCGGGTTTTGTTAGTGGGAATGTACACGGACCGAACCCTGGTTGACGGGCCCGAGCCGCATTTCAAAACCGTTACCGGAGAATTGCGCGTTCGCCTGGGAAAACGCCGGAAAAACGTCACTTTTTTTGCCAGCTATCGCCGGGAAACGGTGAATTTCAACAATTCTTCCCTGGAAATCGAGAACCATTTTGCGCAGGCCGGATTGCGTTTGAATCTCATTCCCGAACGCCGTGTAAATCCCTGGGATGATTTTTGAAAAGGGTGCTAACTTTTTATCCGCGCCAAAAGGCGCAGGCGGATTTTTCGCGGATAACGCCGTCAGGATAATAAGAAAAATGTATTTATATAGATCTAACAGCTTTTTATAATTTTATCCGGCGAAATATTTCATTTAATTTGCAATATTTCCACCATGCGCCGGATGGGATTTTTGCCGTCGCTGCTTAAACTGGCGACGCGAAATATGTTTGCCGTAAACACAAATCCGGCGACAATAAACGCCCACAGAATACCAACGGTAACATAAAAATCAACCGTGGAAATCTCTCCGAACGGCATTCTCAAAATCATCAGCGATGGCGCTAAAAAGGGAAGATATGACAAAAAGCGTATTAACATCGAATCTGGCGACATCAGCACAAACGCGACGAACACAACCGGAATAAGTATCAAAAAAACAAATGGTCGGAATGTTTGATGTGCTTCTGATTCGTTTGCTGAAATCCCCGCAAAGCTGATCAAAAATGCGCCTAAAAACAAATAACCGAGGCTGAAATAAAGAATAAACATGAGCGCGTTGTGCCAGGTGATGAAGCCGAATTGGGTCAAGGGGATTGCATCGAACAAAATTAAAATGGCGGCGAGCAGCATCCAGATGGCGATTTGGATAAGCCCTAAAAGCCCCATTCCCAGCACTTTACCGGTCACAATTTGCACAACATGCGCCGACGAAATAATCATTTCAAGCAAATGATTTATTTTTTCCCGGACGATGGCGTTAAACAAAAAGCGCGTCGCGGTTAGCAGTGCGATTGATAAAAAGATAAAAAGGATCACCGGCGAAAGATAGGTGATCATAAAATTAAACTCGCGTTTTCCGTCGCCTTCTGTCAATATATGCTCCAGGTAAACCGGTTGGAGCAGCGCTTCGACGCGATTCATATCAACGCCGCTCTGGCGAAGTTGTTCTTCGACGCGCATTGCTTGCAGGGCTTGTTTGAGGGGTTGAAGTCGCTCAAAATTCATGGGCTGCGAGGTAATAAATGTCACCACGCCCCGGGAAAATTTTTCTTTGTCCAGCAACAGGTAACCGGCAATGCGTTTTACATGCAGCAGGCTGTCTGCTTTTTGCAGGGCGGCGGATCTGGCCAGGGTGTCCAGCCGGGCGTGCAGCCGGGTATATGCAATTTGGGTCAAATCCCGCTGCTCACGCGTGGAAATCAATTGATCATAAGATTCGCTCAAAAGGCGCGTTTTGGTGCGCGACTCCGGCCGGTTGAACAAATATTTTCGCCGCTCCTGAATTTTTCGATACGCTTCATTTAAACTATCCATGGATACCCGCAACGCCTGTCGCTCGACAAAATCCATTCGCAATTCAGTGGTGGTATCCGGGTAAATCGGTTCGATCAGTACCTGGGGCAATTCGCCGCCCGGCCCCGTGCTGTTGGATAACCGTTCGGATAGCCGCTGGCAGTAATCGGTTGTATCAAACGAAACACAGCCGATGACCTGGCTTTGATTGGCGCGGGAATTTTGATAATAAAACGCCGGCAGCAGCACAATCGCGGACAGAATCAACGGCGCAACAAATGTCGCCAGCCAGAATGCCCGTTTTTTTAAATGCAGCGCCAATTCCCAACCCACGATCACTAACAATCGTTTCATACACTCCCTTTTTCTTTACCATAGACGGTTTGCAAATAAATATCGCTCAACCCGGGGCGGCTCACTTCAATTCGCGAGACATGCAAGGATTTCACAATCACATCCAGAACTTTCCGCGGCGGAATTTTTCGATCAACATACAGGTGGGCGCTCTTCCGGTTGAGCACAAATTTTTTAATGCCATAAATATTTTGCAATGATTCCATATTGTCGTTTGATTCCACGACAATCAGGTTTTCTTTGTAACGCTTGCGAATATCATCCAACTTCCCTTGCAGAACGACCCGCCCGTCGTGCAGCAACAGCATCTCATCGCAGAACATCTCCGCTTCGTCGAACTGGCTGCTGGCAAGAATAATGGTTTTGCCTTCATCTTTCAGCCGTTGCAACAAACCGCGGGTTAATTTTAGATTTGCCGGGCTGAGGTTGGCAAACGGTTCGTCGAGAATCAGCAACTCCGGGTTATGAATAATCGGGATCATCCATTGAACTTTATGGCGCACCTCCGCGCTTACCTGAGATATTTGAACGTCCATTTGGTCGATCACGTCGAAACGATCCATCATCCGAACCGCTTCAACATGCGCTTTTTTGCGGGACAAATTTTTTAACCGGGCAAAATAAACCAACACCTGGTTGACGGTATGGTCATCATAAAGACCGCGCGTTTGCGGCAAATAACCGATGGTATCGCGATTTTTCAGGCTCATGGTTTGTTCGTCAAAAGAAATCTGCCCGTTATCCGGCTTGATGATGTCCATCAACATGCGCAAAATGGTTGTTTTGCCCGACCCCGCCGGTCCCAAAATCCCTAAAAGCTGACCGGATCGCACCTCAAACGAAACGTCTTCGACCAGCGCTTTTTCACCGAGGTCCTTGCATAAATTTTCGACTCTTATTTGCATGATGATTCCGTGCGCGTTATGTGAACCTGCCCGTTGGCGATTTTTAACAATGCCTGTTCAAAGACGCCGCTGTTTTCCCGGGGAATGCGAATATTCGTTGAAACATCCGCCCCAAAAGCAGAATCGTCGATCACAGCATTGTATTTTGATACAAGATAATGAATCATTCGGGTTAAATGATAGGGATAATGAATTTTTATCAATTGATATTGAACAAATTTTATTAACCGGGCTTTTTGAATTGTTTCCTCCGCGCACTGGCTGTATGCGCGAATCAGCCCGCCGGTTCCCAGTTTTACGCCCCCAAAATAGCGCGTCACGATCAACACACAGCGAAGCAGCCGATATTTTTCCAGCATGGATAAGATCGGTTTCCCGGCTGTTCCGGAAGGCTCGCCGTCGTCGGAAAAGCGGTACATATTTTCATCCATTCGATACCCGAAGCAATGATGGGTGGCGTCGTGATACTTTTCGCGAAATTCCGCGATGATTTTTTCAGCGGCGTCCCGCGTTTCCGCCGGCAACAGCGCGCCCATAAACCGCGAACGCTTGACGCGCAATTCGCTATTCACTGCCCGATGAATCGTGTATAAATCTGAATCCGCCATAAGCCAACATTAAAAAATGTGCCGAAAAATATACGGTGCATCGCACACGTTGTCAAGCGATGAGCGAATTGTCAAATTTTTTCGCATAGACTTTTAGATGAGAATCTTCTATATTATCCCCTTCGGTTTTGATTCCCGGGAATTTAAAAATGGTTCGGAAAATGAATAAAAGACGATACTTACACGCTGCTTTTTGGCTGCTTTTTTTACTGATCTTTTCCTGCGTTCAACATGACGGGCGCGACGCCCAAAAAACGCTGACACGCCTGGAATACGCCCGCAACGCCGATCCCGCGGCTTTAGCGCGTTGGCTGAATCATCGCGATCCGGCGATTCGCCAAAAAGCGGTGGAGACGCTGGGGAGAATACAGGATGAAGATCAAATTCCCCTGCTGGCCAACCGGCTGGACGATCCGGCCGCATCCGTCCGCGGCGCGGCTATTTTTGCGATGGGGCAGTTGTTTTCCGCAAAAGCAGAGTCGTATTTGCTTGAGGCGATTCAAAAAGAAACCGAAAAACCCAATCGTTTGAAACTGATCGAAGCGTTAGGCAAAAGCGGCACGCAGAAGGGCGCAAATGCGCTCAATGACTTTTTGGGCAGCAATGACCCGGATTTCCGAAAAGCCGCCGCGCTTTCGATGGGCGTGCTCGCCTGGCGCGGTTTTTTTCCCGTGAATATTTCTCCGCTATTGGGAAAAATGACGCTGGACAGCGACCCGGAAATGGCCTGGCATGGTGCGTACGCACTTTACCGCCTCGGCGCGCTGCGTTCTTTTGAAAGTTTAAAAGCCGGTTTGGCAACGGTGCACCCGATGGCGCGTTTTTTTGTGTTGAAAGGCCTGGAGCGCATGGCGTTTTTGATCAATTCTCCCAATTTCAAAAAGCAAAAAAATCAACCGCAGTATCGCGATTTATTGCACCAATACAATGCCCGCGCGTTTCGCGATCAAATCGCCACGCAATTGCAGGATTCGGTTTGGTATGTGCAGGTGGCGGCATTAGAGGCGCTTCGCACCATCAAAGATGACAATTATCAGCAGCAAATTGCCGCATTGACGGATCACGCCCACCCGCAGGTTCGCACCGTGGCTATTCGCACGTTGGGCGCGTTCAAAAACTGGCTGACCCGCAAGGAAATGCGCCGTTTGTACAAAGACGCGGATGACTGGCGCATCAAAGGCGAAGCATTGGTGGTGCTAGCGTTGGTTGCGCCGGCCGAGGCGTTGGCGCACGTCAGGGATGATCTGCTCAACCAACCCTGGCCGCGGACCGATTACGCCATTCGCGCGCTGGACAGCCTGCGAACCACGGACCCGCGAAAGCCGCTGAAGGAAGAAGAACCCGCCACCCGCTTGCTGATGCAATTCGCCGACGGCATTACCCCCGCGCAAACCACCGCGGCATTGGAGGCGCTGGTTGATCGCCCCAAACCGCCGGCCGTGGCGTATTTTATTGACAAACTCAAGCGCGGCGATTTGGCCATCACCACGGTTGTTGCCAGCTATCTGGCCTTGATCGACACGCCAAAACCCACGGAAGCGGTTGCGCCGCTGATCGACGCGTTTCATAAATTTGAAGCGCCCCGCGATTTGGAAGCGATGACGCCGATCATCACCGCGCTGGACAGCATCGCCAGCCAGGAAGCAGTGCCCTTTTTAAACGAACAGTTGAAAAATCCCCATCCGGCGATTCGCGAAGCGGCGCAACGGGCGCTGGTGCACATCACCGGCAAAAAGAACGTTCCGCTGCCGGCGATTGACGAAATTTACCCGGTTCGCACGGACTTTCCGCCCATCAGCCCGGATTCAAATTATAGCGCCATTTTTAAAACAGCCGCCGGA
>CAYVDX010000257.1:0-5767 GCA_964450485.1 uncultured Calditrichaceae bacterium | reverse complement strand
TGGGGTCGGCGTTTTATGCGGCAAACCCGGTGTATCCGACCAACAAAACTGTCGCGGCGTTGAACATGGACGCGCTGAATATTTTTGGAAAAATGAAGGACATCACGGTCATCGGGTTGGGAAATTCGGAGCTGGATGAATACGTAAAAGCCGCGGCAAAAGCAGCGGGGCGTTACATTCGACCCGATCCGGAGCCGGAAAAAGGCGTCTTTTTTCGCTCCGATCATTTCAGCTTTGCCAAAGTCGGTATTCCCGCGCTTTACACCAAAATGGGGATTGATCACGTCTCCAAAAGCACGGATGAAATCCTGGCCCTCAACAATCGCTGGACGCAGGAGTTGTATCACAAACCGGGCGACGAGTACGATCCGAACACCTGGGATTTAAGCGGCGCGATAGACGACATTCGGCTGATGTTTCGCATTGGTTACAAACTGAGCATGGAAGACCGTTTTCCGAATTGGTACCAGGGGAATGCGTTCCGGGCAACGCGCGATGCGGATATGCGGGGGGAGTGATTATAGTGGACTAAAGTGACTAAAGTTTGGAGAGAACTAAAGTTATGTGTGCAAAGAAAATCCATACAGGGAGAAGCTATGAATGTTGTAGAAATTGACGAAAAAGAAATATATGGCATATCAACAAGAACAACAAATGCAACCGAAATGAATCCGGAAATTGCCAAAATAGGTAAAACATGGCAAAAATTCGATAATGAAGTTTCTGTCGATTACCAAAATGGCGAAAGAGTTTATGGTGTTTATTACAATTACGAGTCAGATGCAAACGGTGAATTTGATGTATTGGCAGGATGCGAGAAAGAAGGCGGCTCTCTTGATAAGGTCGTTATTCAAAAAGGAAAATATTTAGTTTTTGACGGCAAAGCAAAGACGCCGGATGATAACGGACGAATTCAAGCGGTTATAGAGACTTGGGGAAAGGTTTGGAAATATTTTGGTGATGAAAGTTCAAAATATAAGAGAGCGTATAAAACAGATTTTGAGTATTATAAAAACCAGAGTGATATAGATATTTATATTTCAATTGTATAAATATCTACATCAATTCAAAAAATATCCTGTACTGAAATCCGTGAATAATTCCAAATTAAGTATTGAGCTAAACCTGAACAAATGGGCGAAATAAAAAAATATCTTCCGGTGAAGCTGATCATGGGCGTTACAACCGGCGACACAGCGCTGTGGGAGGACGTGCGTCCGGTGTTGGTCGGAAAATATTCAGCGATTGATCACGAATTGGATTGGTATGATTTTGAACATACCGATTACTACCGGAGCGAAATGGGCGGCGCGCTGAAAAAACGGTTTGTCTCGTTCCAAAAACCGGTTCCCGCGGAAACGCTGCCGGACATTAAATTGGCGACAAATGCGCTGGAAAATCGCCATGCGATTGACGGCAAACGGTGTATCAATCTCGACCCGGGCTACATTTGCACGCCCAAGTTGGTGCTGGCAACGACCAAGGATTTTGCGCATCGCATCTATCTGGGCAAAGGCGTTTTTGGCGATATTCATCTAAAATTTTTGGCAGGACGTTTTCAGCCGCAGGAGTGGACCTACCCGGATTATCGCGAACCGTTTGTGCGGGCATTTTTTGAAGAAGTGCGGGGAATTTACATGGAATCATTGAAAAATGTCCCGATAACGACACTCCCCTCCCGGTCGTAAATTGGGATGAAATCATCAAAGATTTCAAAGATCTAAGATAAATAACTGTCATCTTTTGCAATTGACAACGGACAACAAACAACGGACAATTAGTGAAAAAACAAACAACTTACAAAACCGCCGGCGTGGATATTGAAAAAGCCGAGCGTTCGCTGAATCGTCTCAAGGGAAAAATCGCCGCGACCTACACGCCGGAAGTGCTCTCCGGGGTGGGACAGTTCGGCGGATTTTACGATATTTCGCAGCATGGCCTGAAAAAGCCGGTGCTGGTTTCTTCCACGGACGGCGTGGGAACCAAGCTGAAAGTAGCGATTTTGGCGAACCGGCACGACACGGTCGGTCAGGATTTGGTGAATCACTGTATCAACGATATTGCCGTGTGCGGCGCAAAACCGCTCTATTTTCTGGATTATTTTGCCAGCGGAAAACTGGCGCCGCGGGTTTATGAAGCCGTGATGTCCGGGCTTGCCGAGGGCTGCCGGAACGCGGGCATTCCGCTCATCGGCGGCGAAACCGCGGAAATGCCGGATTTTTACGCGACCGGGGATTACGATATGTGCGGCACAATTGTCGGAATCGTGGAAAAATCGAAGATTATCACCGGCAAAGATATTTGCGCCGGAGATTTGCTCATCGGCGTTTCCGGGAACGGGCTGCACACCAACGGATTTTCCCTGGCGCGCAAAGTGCTGCTGGAAAAATTCGCCATCGATGAACCGATTGCCGCATTGGGCGGCGCTTTCCTGGCCGATGAATTGCTGAAAATTCATCCCAATTATTACCCGCTGATCTCCGCGGTCACGGAAAAAATCGCGGTGCACGGCATTTCGCACATCACCGGCGGCGGCATTGTAAAAAATACCAATCGCTTGCTGCCGGATGGCTTGTCGCTGAAAATCGACTGGCAAAGCTGGGAATGGCCGCCGATTTTCCAACTCATCCAAGAAACCGGCAACGTGCCCGCCGCGGATATGCGCCAGACATTTAATTTGGGGATTGGGCTGGTGTTTATTATTGCGCCGGACCAACAACGCCAACTCGTTGACGCGGCAAGGAATTCCAAGCATCAATTGGTTCCCATTGGAACAGTACGTTAAATCCGGACTTGCTGAGGGATTAAATATACCCAAATTGTTACCATTCAGCCGCTGATTTTCGCTGATAAACGCGGATAAAGCTTAAAAACAATAAAAACAGATACTTTAAGACCAATATTTGTTGTTCAATCGTAATTTCTACCTTTAAGACTTCGAGTGTTGTTGAATTGAATAGGGTTCACAAAAATGGAACATCCATAAAAAAAGACCGATTCATATTACCTTTTTGCGAACTGTTCCGGTTTTGTGGCCTACTTTATGGTTTTTTATTGCAAAGTCGTAAAGTAGAAGTAAAGAATATCTTTCCCGGTATCTGACAAATTATTCATGTAAGTTTTTTTTTAATCGTATTTAAAGAATCCGCGGCAATCCGCGGCTGAATAATTACCCCAAATTTTACTTGTATATTCGAGCTGATTAATATATATTGTTGATATATATTAATTGGAGGCATCCATGCTCACAACAGCAAAATTATTCAAAAATGGTAACAGCCAAGCCGTTCGATTACCGAAAGATTTTAGATTTACAGGTGATGAAGTCATCATTAAAAAAATCGGCAATGCGGTTATTTTGTTACCAAAGGAAAATTTAATCGACATTTTCATTGAAAGCCTCAGTATGTTTACAGAAGATTTTATGGAGCGTCGAGACGAACTGCCATTTCAGGATCGCGAAGAGTGGTTTGAATGAATTACCTGCTTGACACCAATATATGTATCTACATTATCAAAAGGAAGCCACTTGAGGTTCTCGATAAATTTAGAAGAATATCTCTACAGCGAATCGGCGTTTCTTCCATTACGTTAGCCGAATTAGCATACGGCGTTGCGAAAAGTCGATTTCCAGAGAAAAACCACGACGCGTTTTTTAGATTTATCATGCCAATAACGCTTGTACCGTTTGACGTTGAAGATACAAGATATTATGGTCAAATTTGCCACCAGCTTCGCTCGGAAGGAACTCCAATTGGTCAAATGGATATGCTTATTGCTGCCCAGGCGCTTCGACACGATAGCATATTGGTGACAAATAATACACGGGAATTTGAAAGGATTCCGG
Source organism: uncultured Calditrichaceae bacterium (assembly GCA_964450485.1). GTDB lineage: Bacteria > Calditrichota > Calditrichia > RBG-13-44-9 > J075 > JACKAQ01. Next base: position 1,920 of record CAYVDX010000257.1, on the reverse strand, counting down.
AGCTAAGGTTAGAAAATTGGGTTACATAAGTGTAGATAAAACTTTATCTTAACAAACCCCCTTCCTAAAGCGCCACGATTTATAAAGCCACAAGTTCGCGTTCCGGCTTTGCATGACTCAAAACGAGATTAAAGAGAGAATTTATGATCAACTTGTTCCTAATGATTGCCGTCAGCTATTTGCTGGGCGCCATCCCCACCAGCATCATTGCCGGAAAGCTGCTCAAAGGCATTGACATTCGACAGCACGGCAGCGGGAATGCCGGGGCAACCAATGTATTCCGGGTGCTGGGCTGGAAAGCCGGTCTGGTGGTGTTGATCATCGATATGCTAAAAGGTTGGATTCCCACGGTTTACGTGTCACAATTAGGGATTGAAAGCGGGCTGGGCTGGGGTTTAATCAATTTTCAAATTATCGCGGGGTTCAGCGCCATGTTCGGGCACATCTGGACGATTTTCGCCAAATTTAAAGGCGGGAAAGGCGTCGGCACCGGTGCGGGAATGCTCATCGGGTTAGCGCCGCTGGCCGTGCTGATTTGCCTCGTCGTGTTTATCGCAATCGTCGCGGCGACGCGCTTTGTCTCGCTGGGTTCAATTTTGGCGGCAAGCACGTTTGCAATTGTCATTTTTGTTCAAAAATTTGCCCTCAGCCAGCCGGTTCCCAACGAATTGCTGATCTTCAGCGTGTTTATCCCCATGTTGATTATTTTTACGCATCGCTCCAATATCCAACGGCTTCTGAAGGGAGAAGAAAGTAAAATTTCGTTTGGCAAAACTACATAAATTAAAAGAGGTTGAAATGAAAAGGGAATACGATGTCATTATTGAAAAAGATTCCGAAGGGTTCTATGTCGCGTCAGTCCCGACATTAAAAGGATGCCATACACAGGCAAAATCACTGGATACGTTGATGAAGCGAATTCAGGAAGCGATTGAATTGTGTTCAGAAAACGAGAGGAGTTTGAGTTAATGAATGTTGTTCTCAAAACCGAAATTTCCGGCGCAACGCTGCTCAATCGCGGCAAGGTGCGCGATATTTATGACGCAGGCGACGCGCTGCTGATCGTCACCACGGATCGCATTTCCGCCTTCGATGTGGTGATGGCGCAAGGCATTCCCATGAAAGGCATTGTGTTGACGCAGCTTTCCAAATTCTGGTTTTCGCAAACGCAAGGTATTGTAAAAAATCATTTTATCACCGATGACGCCGCTGCGTTTCCCGCGCCGTTTAATCAACATGCGGAAATGCTCGCCGGTCGCGCAATGCTCGTTAAAAAGGCAACGCCGCTGCCGGCCGAATGCATTGTGCGCGGCTATTTGGCCGGTTCCGGCTGGAAGGAATATCGCACATCCGGCACGCTGCACAAAATGGAATTGCCGGCGGGATTGCACAATTCATCGAAGCTGCCGGAACCGGTTTTCACGCCATCGACCAAAGCCGAAGCGGGGCACGATGAGAATATCACGTTTGCGGAAATGTTGCAATTTATCGAGAAGCCGCTGGCGGAAAAAGTGCGCGATTATTCCCTGCAAATCTACAAACACGCCGCAAAAATTGCCGAGGGAAAAGGGATCATCATTGCGGATACGAAATTTGAATTTGGCTTGCTGGACGATGAACTCATCCTGATTGACGAGGCGCTGACGCCGGATTCGTCGCGTTTTTGGCCGATGGATCGATACCAGCCAGGCAGATCCCAACCCAGTTTTGACAAACAGTATTTGCGAGATTACCTGGAAACCCTCGATTGGGACAAAACGCCGCCGCCGCCGCCCTTGCCGGATGAAATTGTGGCGAATACCTCCAAAAAGTATCAGGAAATTGCAAAAATTTTTGGAATCACTTTTTAAACCATAAATGATACGAAGTGTTTGTGTAGCTCTAACAGCTTTAGAAGCGCATCCGCACTTTCGTACAGTC
>CAYVDX010000256.1:0-5778 GCA_964450485.1 uncultured Calditrichaceae bacterium | reverse complement strand
CAAAATCCGCCAAATATTTCCCGCGCGTTTTGCTGTTTTCAAGCTTTTCGATGATCGTCAATGCCTGATCGTAGCGCTGATGTTTTTGATAAAATTTTGCCGCCAGAATTTGCGTTTCCAACGAGCCCGGAGAACCCTTCCGCGCGTTTTCAAGAATATCACCAAGGCTGTCCACCTGCGTTTTTTCCAATTGAAAAGCTAACACCGAGCGAATCGCGCTTTGATAATTTTTGGGGTGCTTTTTCACATATTCCAGATACGCCCGCAATGCTTTCTGATACCGCAAGCGGCGGCGGTAAAAATCGGCCAGGTTTTGTAAAAGATACGCTTTGTCGGGATTTCTTTTATAAGCCGCGCGATACATTTTCGCGGCGTCGCCGTACATGCGGTTTTCAGCGTAAATATTTGCCAGCGTGGTGTAAATGCCCACGTCCTTTTGATATTTTTTGAGCGTTTCCTCCCAGATGTGCCGGGCTTCATCGGTCTGGCCGGCTTTGTAAAGCACGTTGCCGTAATCAATGTCGTAATGTGGATTTCCCGGCTGGGCAACCTGCTGCCGCCGGACCAGCGTTTTAGCGGCGTCAAACCGGGATAGCTTTAAATACGAAGTCAAAAGCGCCTGGTAGTAGCGCGGACTGCCCGGGTGATTTTTGTATAACTGCGCCAGAATCCGGATGGCGTTTTCGTGCTGATTATTGCGCTGATAGCGTTGCGCAACCCGGAATTGCTGGTTTTCGCGCGCGTTTTGCGGCGGCCGCGGTTTTGTCTGCGAAAACCCCGACGCCAGAAAGCAGAACAAAAATATTGCTAAAAACGTTTTCGTGATTACAAATTTCAAAAAGACTCCTTACTAAAAATAAGTTGCCACCGCATCCGCCAGCAACCATCCCTTGGGCGAAAGCCGGAAGGCGCGCTCATCAAATTCCACCACGCCGTCATCCGATAACCGGGTGATATTCGCGTGATAATGTTGCAAAAAATCAACCCCGAATCGTTGACGGAATTCATGTAAATCCAGACCGTCTTTTAAACGCAAATTTAAAAAAATGTATTCAAACATTAATTGTTCGGGCGATAATTCCTCGCGAAAATCAACCGCCAGTTCCCCGGCGTCGATCGCATGAAGATACGCCATCAATGATCGCTTGTTGGCCGATCGCGCATTTTGGTGAAACGAATGCGCCGAGGGGCCAAATCCTGCGTACGGTTGGTGTTTCCAATAAATTAAATTGTGCCGGCAGACATTTTCTTTCCCGCGGGCAAAATTGGATACTTCGTATTGCCGATACCCGAATTCTGCTAAAATTTCCGCGGCCATTTCATAATATTCGGCTTCTTTTTCTTCCTGAAGCGGCTGCAATTCCCCGCGTTCCATGCGTTTGTAAAACACGGTTCCCGGCTCAAAAATCAAGGTGTAGCAGGCGATATGCGCCGGTTTCAGCGACGCGGCTTCATTTAAACTGTGCAAAAAAGATTCCCGGGAAATGCCCGGAAAAGCGGTCATCAAATCGATATTTATATTTGAAAATCCGGCGTTACGCGCGTTTTCAAAATTTTCAAAAACGTCTTCCACGGAATGAATGCGCCCTAAAAATTCCAACTCCGCCGCGTTAAAACTTTGCACGCCCATGCTCAAACGGTTAAAACCCGTTTCGCGGAATGCGGCGAGCTTTTCAGCGTCCAACGTGCCGGGATTGGATTCGATGCTGCATTCCGCGTCCGGCGAAATCTGAAAATTGTCCCGGATTTTTTGCCAAATTCGGGACAATTGCGCCGCGCTGAGCAACGACGGCGTGCCCCCGCCAAAAAAAACGGTGCTGAATCGCTCGTTTTTGAAACGCGGCGCCCGCATCTCAATTTCCTTGAGCAGCGCATCGACAAATCGATCGATTTGCTCGACTTGGGTGATGGAATAAAAGTCACAGTAATCGCACTTTTTTTGGCAAAAAGGAATGTGAAAATACAATCCGGCCCCCGCAGAACAATGCGCGGCGCCGTTGGTTGTTGCTTGATTTTGAAATGGTGTTGTCATTGCAATGCTTTATAAATTTTATCGCCCTTCGCCCTTCGCCCTTCGCCCTTCACTCTTGACTCTTCACGAGTTTTTATCAGCGAACCACCATTCCCAATCGTTGCCAGCGAATTTTGTCAAAAAAATGACCGCTGCCGCCATTTTCCTTCAGCGAAAGATAAACAATCAGCGGTTTGCCGACAATATTTTCAAACGGAACCTGTCCCCATTCCCGGCTGTCCGAGCTATTGTCACGATTATCGCCCATCATAAAATAGTGGTTTTCCTTCACCATCAGCGGCGGCAAATTATCGCGCTGCCAACGGATGTTGTGATCAATAAATTTCAGCTTCGGCGGCAAGGGAAAGGGTTTTCCGTCCACGTAAACGGTTTTGTTTGTCAGATACACTTCCTGGCCGCCCACGGCAATGCAGCGTTTGATATAATCCAGCGTTGGCGAAAAGGGGGGCTTAAATACCACAATATCGTTAGGTTTGGGGTGGGTTAATGCCGGAAAACGGATTTGCAGCGCTTTTGGCACTGAGAATCCCGTGGGAATTGCCCAATCTTTGTCCTGCAAAAAAGGGACGCCGATCCAACCGGGGAATTTTGCGCCGTAAACGAATTTGTTTACCAATAAAAAATCGCCCACCAGCAACGTGTCTTCCATTGAGCCGGTAGGGATTTTGTAAGCGGCAACCACAAATTGACGGAGCAGCAACGCCACAAAAATGGCGATGAGCAAGGCTTGCACGGTTTCAAATCGTTTATTTTTGGATTTCAAATGTTCAATTCCTTCGATTCACCAACTCACCATCGCCAACCGGTTTATCGAATGACCATCCCCAACCGTTCCCAGCGAATTTTGTCATAAAATCGATAGCCGGGCGTCATCCCATTCCAGGAAAGCCAGATCATCAGCGGTTTCCCGACGACATTTCTACGTGGCACATAACCCCAACTGCGGCTGTCCAGGCTGTTGTCGCGATTGTCTCCCATCATAAAAAAGTGGTTTGCGGGAATCGTTCGCCGGGGCATATTGTCCCGCCGAAAACCATTGGCGACAAAGTGGCGAATCGTATATGGGAACCACTTCTCCGGCGTCACATGGGTGTATTCGACATTGAACCGTTCTTCCGGATCAAACCGCCTTTCCAGCGGCGTATATTTTCCTTCCGGTTGATTATCGACGTAAAGCGTGCCGTTTTTGACTTCGACGGTTTGCCCGCCCACGGCCACGCAGCGCTTGATATAATCGAGCTTGATGTCTTTGGGATAGTCAAAAACCACGATGTCGGTTCTTTTTGGCTCGGCAATCGCCGGAAAGCGGACAAAAGGTATTTCAAAACCAATGTCTGAAAATGGAATGCCCAGCCAACGCGGGGTGCGCGCGCCGTAAATAAATTTGTTGACAAACATGAATTCGCCGACCAGAATGGTGTCTTTCATCGAGCCGGTGGGCACGTTGTAGGATGCGATCACAAACTGGCGAAGCACCAACGCCGCGAACAAGGCGATGAAAATGGCTTTAAATGTCTCGCTGCTTTTTTGCCGAAGTGAATCTTTTTTTCGTTTTGAGGATTTGGCGCGTTCCGCCGGTGATTTGGGTTGGTTTGTGTGTGACGTTCTGCTTTGTGTTTTCAAAAAGTTTATCTCCAGGTAAATTGTTACGTTTCATTATTCGGGAAAGCACGTTGGAAAGTTCCCGCTGGTTAATGAAGAATGAAGATTGAAGAATGAAAAATGGGCAAAGCGTAATCTTCAATCTTCATCTTTCAATCTTCATTGCCGTAATCAGTCCGCGGAAAGCACCGAAAGGAAGGCCGCTTGCGGAATTTCCACCCGCCCGACCTGTTTCATGCGCTTTTTGCCTTCTTTTTGTTTTTCCAGCAACTTGCGTTTACGGCTCACATCGCCGCCGTAGCATTTTGCCAGCACATTTTTGCGCAGCGCTTTTACGGTTTCCCGGGCAATAATTTTGTTGCCGATCCCGGCCTGGATCGCCACTTCAAACATCTGCCGGGGAATCAATTTGCGCAATTTTTGACAGATCGCCTTGCCCTGTTCAAACGCTTTTTCGGTGTGAACAATCACGGACAGCGCATCCACCACTTCGCCGTTGATGAAAATATCCAGCTTGACCATTTTCGATTCCCGGTAGCCCAAAAACTCATAATCAAGCGAGGCATAGCCGCGGGTTACGGATTTCAGGCGATCATAAAAATCGAACACAACCTCGGACAGAGGGAGGTGATAATGCAAATCCGCCCGGGTCGGATCGAGATAATGCTGGTTTTTCAATTCGCCCCGTTTTTCGCTGCACAGTTTCATAATATTGCCGATATAATCCGGCGGCGTAATGATGTGCGCATCGATAAACGGTTCCTCAACTTTCTGCATCATACCCGGATTGGGCAATTTGGTGGGATTATCCACGTGCAGAATTTTCCCGTCGGTTGTTGTCGCGCGATAAACCACGTTCGGCGTCGTCACGATGATGGTCTGGTCAAATTCGCGCTCCAGTCGTTCCTGCACGATTTCCATGTGCAGCAATCCCAAAAAGCCGCAGCGAAACCCAAAGCCCAGCGCAGTGGAAGTTTCCGGCTCAAAGATCAGCGATGAATCGTTCAACACCAGTTTGTCCAACGCCTGGCGCAGGTTTTCGTATTCGGAGCTTTCCACGGGATAAATGCCGGCGTAAACCATCGGTTTCACCTGGCGATAACCGGGCAGCGGCTTTTCAGCGGGATGCTTTGTATGCGTCACCGTATCGCCGACTTTGATGTCGCGGACATTTTTTGCGCCGCAAATCAGGTAACCCACTTCGCCGATGGCCAGCCTGCCGGTGCGCTTTCTTTTGAGCAGCAAATGACCCACTTCTTCCACTTCAAAATCCGCGCCCGCCGCCATAAAAGTGATCTTGTCTTTTTCGCTGATTTCGCCGTTAAACACCCGCACCAGTGCCACCACGCCGCGATAGCTGTCAAACTGTGAATCAAAAATCAGGGCTTGCAGGGGCGCTTCGGGATTGCCTTTTGGAGCGGGAATGCGTTCGATAATCGCCCGCACAATGTCATCAATGCCCAACCCGCTTTTGGCGCTGGCTAACAAAATTTCGCTTTCGTCGCAGCCGATCAGCTCGATGATCTGGTGCTTTACCGACTCGATTTCCGCGCTGGGCAAATCCACTTTGTTGATCACCGGGATGATCACCAAGTCGTTATCCACCGCCTGGTAAAGCGTGCTGATGGTCTGCGCTTCCACGCCCTGCGCGGCGTCAACCAGCAGCAACGCGCCCTCGGCGGCGGCAAGGCTGCGCGATACTTCGTAGGAAAAATCCACATGCCCCGGCGTGTCAATCAGGTTAAACGCGTACTTCTGCCCGTCACCCGCGGTATAATCCATGCGAATGGCGTGGGATTTAATGGTAATGCCGCGTTCGCGCTCCAAATCCATGCTGTCCAGCACCTGCGCCTGCATTTGTCGCTGCTGAAGCGTGCCGGTGTATTCCAGCAGCCGGTCCGCCAGGGTCGATTTGCCGTGATCAATGTGCGCGATGATGCAAAAGTTGCGGATATGTTTCATTCACTGATTCTCTTCATAACTATTAGCCCACGAAATATGCTAAATACTCGAAAAGGATTTTTAAATATTTCGTGTGTCATGCTGGCATTGAAGACTTATTGTTTGAAAATTTTCTATCAAACGATTTAAAAACACACAAAAATAATCTTTTTTAACCTTTTCGTTCCTTTCGTTTCTTTCCC
>CAYVDX010000255.1:0-5799 GCA_964450485.1 uncultured Calditrichaceae bacterium | reverse complement strand
ATTCCCGGGCTGATCAATAATGTTCGCTGGAAAGATCAATACAATATTGATATGCGTCTTTCAAAATCACTGCGTTTGAAACGATTTGACATGCAGCTTTATGTCGATATCAACAATTTACTCAACACAAAGTATCTCAGTTTCGCCAGCTTTTCTGATAATTTCGATTATATCAACTACCTGGAATCGCTGCATTTTGATTGGGAAGACGGCCCGGAGCATGGCTCGGATAAAATCGGCGACGTGCGCGATCCCGGCGTTTCTTTTGAGCCTTATGATCCCGATGATCCCACAAAATCGGATGCGGACTTACAACGCATTCTGGACACCAAAGCATACATTGATATGCCGAATTTAACCTTTTTTGATTTTCTGAATCCCCGCAATGTTCGCTGGGGAATTAAATTCAGCTTTTGACAGCGTTTATTGTTGAATTAAATAAAAAAATTCACTGATCGTTCAAGCAGGATAAAAAATGTATTTGTTACGGCTTTTAAAACGTAAATGGGTGCTGCTAACCGGGTTTGCAATTTGCGCAATCTTCGCTTTGCAACCTCTGTTTGCCCAGGTTGCGGCCTCGGAAAAACGTTACATCCGGATTGGCTCGCTGCAAAGTCTTTTTTCCGCCTACGGCTCCGAAAGGGCCTGGAATAACAGCTACTATGAGGGATTAAGTTGGCCGGCGGATTATCCGTTTACAGATAATTCCGTTATCAAACGTACCTGGCTTGCCTGCCAAAACTTCACGGATGACCAGGGACGCCAGTGGGAAGATTTCGGGATTTACTTTGCCAAGGATGAATATGTCGATTTATCACTGTTTCCCATGGAATTAAAACAAACGGCTAAATTTGAACCGCCGCTGGTATTTGTTGACGGCGTCAACATTACCGCCCCTTATCTTAGCGACATCGATGATTATAACCCGGATCAAATTGCCGACCGCATCATCACGAATGTTGTGAATACCTCCATGGGGCTAACCATGACGCGACGGATTTACGCATTCAGTCAACAATATCATGATAATTATTTTATCAAGGAATATATTTTTACGAACACCGGGAATACGGATTACGATGACGATATTGAGCTAAATGCGCCCTTGAACGGGCTGCGTGTCGGCTGGGGAACCCGCTATAGCGTCAGCCGCGACGGCGCAATGAAAATCGGCGACGGGCAGAGTTGGGGAAAACATACCTGGGTAACCCGGCGCGGCGAAAATTATGCGGAACATGCCTTTGATCGGATTACCGAGGCCAATCCGATTGTGGATTGGCTGCGCTGCGGATTCAGTTGGGCCGGTCAAAGCGGTCGCAACGGGTATGACAATATCGGCGGGCCGGATGTAAAAGGCCGCGGGCGATTAGCAGCGCCGCAACATGCCGGAACAGTTATTTTGCATGTCGATAAAAGCGCCGCTGACTCAAGTGATGACGCCAATCAGCCCGCGGTTTTGGGCTGGCACGCCGGCGATACCTACCCGCGTTTGGGGCAAATGCAAAAATCCGACGAACCCAATATGATCAAGCTGTATCGAATGCTTTCCGGACAACCCTTTGGCGGTCTGGGCGGAACTGAGCGCATGGACGAAACATATCTCGCTTCAAACCCCGACCCCTTTACCGTGCATAACGATGCCGGCGGCACAAATGTCTGGATTGCCTACGGTCCGTTTGATTTGCAACCCGGTGAAAGTATTCGCATAGTTGAAGCAGAAGGCGTGAGCGGGCTAAGCCGCACCATGTGCGAACAAATCGGTTGGGATTGGATTCAGGAAAACAGCCCCTACACCCTTCCCGACGGTACTACCACAACCGACAAAGACGAATTTAAAGATGCCTGGGTAACCACCGGTAAAGATTCCATTCTACAGACCTTTGGCCGGGCAAAACGCAATTTTGATGCGAATTTTCAAATCCCGCAGCCGCCGTTGCCGCCGCCGCTCTTCAATATCGAATCCGGCGGCGATCGTATCAGCCTGACCTGGTCGGCAAGCCCGTCCGAAGGCCAGCCTGATTTTGCCGGCTATGAAATATTTCGTGCTGTCGGCAAAGCCGATACAGTTTATCAACACATCGCCTCACTGCCGCCCGGCGCAACCAGTTTCGACGATACCACACCGGTGCGAGGTTTCTCCTATTATTATTACATCACAGCGATTAATGACGGCAGCAACAACAATACCGGTGAGACCAATCCCACCGGCCCGTTGCACAGCGGCCGTTTTTATACCCGGACGACCGAGCCGGCTTTTTTGCGACGTCAGGCCGGCATCGCTTTGGAAAATATTCGCGTGGTGCCCAATCCCTACAGTATCCGGGCGAGAGACTTGCAGTATCCCGGCGAACCCGACAAAATCACTTTTTTGGATATACCGGCCAAATGCACCATAAAAATTTTTACCGAACGCGGCGATTTGATCGACACCATTGAACACACCGACGGCAGCGGCGATGAATCCTGGAATTCGATTACCACATCCCGCCAGGTCGTGGTCAGCGGAATTTATTTAGCATATTTTGAGGTCACTGAAGATTTTCCTGATCCCGAGAGCGGAGAACTATTATATAAAAAAGGCGACAACGCAGTACGTAAGTTTGTGATTATCAGATAATTCGTCTATACCTTTACTATTTCCCAAAACGTCGGGGTCACTAATTGTTAAAGCAAAAAATCAATCGTGTAAGCAGCTAAACAAAATTATTTTAAAATTAAAATCAAACAAAATAATTGATGACAAAATCATTAAAAACAAAAAGATATATTATATTATTTTGTCGTTAATCATTTTGTCTATAATTGGCCAGTATTTTTGTCCACTTACTTAATTAGTAAAATCAGTGATAAAAAAATTCGTTAAAAGGAGTCAAAAGTCCATGAAACAACAACGCACTTCACAACATTGGCTTCCCTTGATTGCATTCGTTTTCGCACTCCTAATGGGTTGCGATCGCACCCCCACGCCCAGTGTTTTTGTAGAAAACCAGCCGGCCGACCGGCCGGATCCGGTGATTACCAGCATGACACCGAAGAATGAATGGCTCTCCGGGATCGGCGCCATTACCATTCACGGCAACAATTTTTCGACAGTTTTGGAAGAAAACGCTGTTTTTTTTGGCGGGACGCCGGCAACAATTTTATCCGCATCGGCGACGGAACTCATGGTTGAAACCCCGAATGTTGAAGGGGATAGCCTTGAAGTGAAAGTAAGCGTTTTGGGCGCGTTGCTTTTCAGTAATCGCGTCGTTTATAAACTGCAAAGCGCCATACAGGATATTGGTAATTACGGCGCAGCAGGAGAGAAAATTTTTGGAATCGCCATTGATGCGGATGAGAACATCTACCTCTCGATTCAACCGAGACGGATTGATAGAATCCTTGCCGATGGCACAAAGGAAGACAATTTTATCAAATCAACGGGCGGAGTTAAAGCGGACAACATGCGTTTTGGCCCGGGTAATGATTTATATACATTGAGTAAGCGAAATACCATTTATCGCAATGCTTCCGGCAACACCAACGGCTCAACCTGGCTTTCCGGGCTTCCGGATAAGGAATTTGACCTTGATTTCGATCAAAACGGCAACATTTATATCGCGGGCGAGGGCGATAGCCTGACCCTGGTTCATCCTGACAAATCTTTTGAAACCGTGGCGGGTTATGTCGGCGCTTTCATCAAGGCGGTAAGGCTATACAATGGCTATGTTTATGTGGCCGGAACCGCCGCGGATGGACAGCAAATGGTTTGGCGGAACCAAATCAACGCTCCCAACCAACTTGGGGCGAATCAAGCAGTGTTCAATCTAACCCAGGAACTCGGCGAAAATATCGAAATTTTTACCATGACATTCGATGAAAACGGGGACATGTATCTCGGCATCACCGGCGACGACCCGATTTTAATCGTTCACCCGGATGGCAGCCACGAGCCGCTTTATCCCGGCATCTGGCTTCCCGAAGGTGCCGACAGGGTAGATGAGGCTTATGATATTGTCTGGGGCAATGATATTTTTATGTATGTGGTGCGTCGTCATGTGGAAAAAGATGACGCCGGACTGGAAACCATCGTTCAAAATGTCTTAAAAGTGAACATGCTTAAAAAAAGCGCACCGTATTTTGGACGAAATTAATGCCCAAGGCTTCTGAAAGGAGGTGATCTGTCAAAAGCAACATTCAGTATTGTTTTTAGTAACTTAAATTATTTTATCAATTTAGCAGAAAGGCAAGGTAGAGATATGAAGAAGTTTTTACTATTAACAGGAATTGTACTGCTGATGTTTTCGGGCCTTTTAAGCGCCCAACCCTTTCAATGGTCTTATGTCGATGATTTTGTCACCGGTCCGAATCCCCATGGGGTTGTTATTGACCCCGCGGGTAAAATATGGGTGGGATTTTTTGGCGCCAGTGATTCACTCATCTCGGCTGAAGGTGATACGATTCCGGTCAGCGCCATATTTGTATATAACCCGGACGGCACTCAGGTCAGTTTCTCTCCGATATCAGTGTTGACTATCGGGCTCACTGCTGACACATTGCAGCGCACTACGCCTCGTCGTCGCTGTCGCGGCGTCAGCTTGGATGTTGACGGAAATATTCTTTATAGCACGGATGACGGCGTTTATCGTATTGATTACACCAACGGTCAGGCAATGAATAAATTGCAAGGAGACGTCGGCGCAGCCTACACGGAAGCAGCCGTGGATGACAATGGTTTTATTTATGTTACCGGTGTTGTGCCGGGCGGAAAACCCATTGAAATTTACGACTCAAATTTTGACCTTTTTAACTTTGCCGTTGATAGTAACTTCACGATTTCCAGATCAATCTTGGCAAGCCCGGATGGAAAAGATTTGTACCTCGGTGGCATTTATCCGGCCGCCGGCGTCATTCATTTTCATGGCGATAATGGTCCCGATGGACAATACACAATTGTCGATACGCTTTTGGGACCCAATCGTGACGCTGAACTTTGGGGACAAATTCTGGATTGGGATCCCTCCGGACGAATTTGGATTGGCTCCTATTGGGATACTGCTCCGGGCGCTTACCGCGGCTGGTATGCAATTGACCAAAATCCCGGTGCATTTGCTTTCCTGGACAGCTTGGGTGAAAACCTGCGTAACGATGGCAATGGCGCATCACCTGACGGCTCAGTCGCCGCCGGGGCAGCTTTCTGGGCGCCACGCGGTGTTGCATTCCAGGAAGAAACAGACGGGAGCTGGACTGCTTATACGGCTGACTTTGATGGCGGCGTCATTAAGAAGTGGACAAATGCGCAACCCATGGGCATCATTTTAGTCGAAGACGGCCAAACGTTTATCAAAGATTTTGACTTGCAGCAAAACTATCCGAACCCGTTCAACCCCTCAACCAAAATTCCGTTTGCCTTGAAAAAAGCGGCCGATGTTAAACTCCTCATTTACAACGTTCGGGGACAATTGGTAAGAACACTTGTTGACGAAAGGTTAGCATCCGGTAAATACGAATATGAATTTGACGCAACCGGTTTGGCTTCAGGAACCTATTTTTATCGCGTCTCATTTGATGGAAAAATACAAACCAGGCAAATGATGTTACTCAAGTGATCTCCTGTAATTACCAAGTCATCAAAGGCCGGTGGGAGTTTTCTACCGGCCTTTTTATTAGCAAAAATTTTACAAGTGAATTAATCAATTTTACCCGGAGTTTGTCATGCGTATGCTATCTTGGGGCATCTTTTCTTTCCTCATTACTTTTCACATTTTTGCCCAATCCAACGAGGAATTTCGTTCCACCTGGATTGTGGATCATCATTGG
>CAYVDX010000254.1:0-5812 GCA_964450485.1 uncultured Calditrichaceae bacterium | reverse complement strand
TATTTTTTTGCTCACAAAAATGGAACAGTTCACAAACAAAAGGAATGATTCGTAATCGTTTCACCGAAACAGCAATCCGAGACCACGAATTGATACGTACCCTTGTGGGCGCTGAATCTTTATATGTTTTTTTGTGAACCGTTACGCTTTTGTGAACCAAAATATGAAACGGCTGAATCGTTACAAGTAAATCATAATAAAGTAAACAATGCGAATACTGATTGTCGAAGATGATCAAAAATTAGCGGTTGAGTTGCAACAGTTGTTGCGGAATGAGGGCTATCATCCCGATGTGGCGCATGAGGGGCAAAGCGCCTATGAAGCGGCGTATGTGGAAAATTTTGACTTGATTGTTTTGGATATTGGCTTGCCGGGCATGGACGGGTTGACGGTTTTACGCAATTTACGCAAGGACAACGTTGACACGCCGGTGATTCTGTTAACCGCGCGCGGGGAGTTGGATGACAAAATAATTGGCTTGGACAGCGGCGCCGATGATTACCTGGCAAAACCTTTCGCAAATTCTGAATTATTGGCGCGGGTTCGGGCGTTGCTGCGGCGGGAATCCGGCAGTAAAAGTCCGCGGATTTCCGTTGAAAATCTTTCCGTAAATACTTTATCTCACGATGTTTACGTCGAGAATATTCCAATAAACCTGACCCCAACAGAATACCGAATTCTGGAATTGTTGCTTTTTAATCTCAACCGGGTGGTTTCACGGCTATCCATTGCCGAACATGTTTGGGATGACAATTTTGACCTGATGACCAATGTCGTCGATGTTCACATACGCAATCTCCGCAAAAAAATTCAGGATGCGGGCGCCGGAAAGCTCATCCAAACGGTGCGGGGGATTGGTTACATCATTAAAAATAAAGCGGAAAAATGTTCGGATTAATCAAAACACGCATGACCCTGTTTTACACGCTGATCGTGTTTATCCTGTTGGCAACGTTCGGTTCATTTTTGTATTTGGGTTTGAAAACCCTGCTTTTGCGAAATTTAGACCGGCAATTGCTGGTTTTTGCCGACGCCATCGAGGATAGCTATGACCCTGTAAATAATGAATTTACATTTTTGGAAGCGGGCACGGAAAATTACCAGACCGCAAAAAACGGATGGATTCGCATCATCAATAAAAATGGCAGCGTGTTATTTCAGTCGGACCCATTCAGCAAGGCGGCCATTGCATTTCCACTTGGCAGTGTGACCGGGCTAAAGGCGGAGCAGCATCTTTATCGCGAATTTGAGCGGGGGAACGGCGAACATTTTCGCAGCATTATTCTCCCGGTGTTGAATTCACGAGCCGCTTATTTGGGCGGATGGGTGGAAGTAGGGGAGTCGCTCAAAAACCTGGAAAATACCCTGACTTTTTTTCGCAAATTGCTGCTGATTTCCCTGCCGGTCTCGCTGTTGATCGTCGGCGCAATCAGCTTTTTGATGGTGCGGCATCTTTTCCGCCCGGTGTCGCTGATGGCGGCGCAAACCGAGCGAATTACTTACGAAAACCTGAACGAACGGCTCCCGGTGATCAATCAAAAAGATGAATTGGGGCGATTGGCGCTGCGTTTCAACAGCTTGCTGGAACGGCTGGAAAATTCTTTCCGCCAACAACGGCAATTGCTCAGCGATGTGTCTCACGAATTGAAAACGCCGCTGACCATTTTGCGAACCCGCTGGGAAAGCGAAATTTCCAATGTCAATTTACCCGAAATCACCCGCCGGCGATTGTCCGCGGACGTGGAAGAACTGGCCCGTTTGTCAAAGATGGTAACGGATTTAACCCTGCTCTCCCGGTCATTGGAAACATTGCCGGATATTCGCAAGGAATCCGTGGATTTGGATCCGTTGCTGACCCGGCTTGTCGATGATTTGCAACCCCTTGCCAATGAAAAACAGTTGCAATTAGGGTGGAAGGGTAATGGCGCCCAATTCATCAATGGTGAATCCCGGCTGCTGCGGCGGTTGTTTTTAAATTTGTTGGATAATGCCATCAAATACACGCCGGCGGGCGGCAAAATAATCATTCGGGGCGTTGCCAAAGCAAACAATGCCGTGGTGGAAATCGTTGATAACGGTATCGGCGTTCGGCAGTCTGAGTTGAGCCGGGTTTTCCAGCGATTTTATCGCGCGGAAAATGTGAAAAAAAGCAATATCAGGGGCATTGGCCTGGGATTGCCGCTGGCGAAATGGATTGCCCACGCGCACGGCGGCTTTTTGGAGGTCGAAAGCGAACCGGAAATCGGCACGCATATCACCGTTACGCTGCCGCTGGCAAATAATGCTAAATCTGGCATATTTCAAAATTGATCATTTTGTGCTAACAGTTTAATGTGTCATTCCCGCATGTTTTAAGCGGGAATCTACGTCGGGTATTGATTCCCGATAACAACATGCGGGAATGACACAGACTAAACTGTTAGGCATGAATTGAAGCATGATCCCAATCTTAATCATTTCTTAATGTTTCATTTTTTATATTTCGTCTCGTTCCGGCGGTCACCGCCGGAATGCCTTTGTGTCGTTACCAGGCTCCTGCCTGGTAACGCGCGCCCCGAAGCTCCAGCTTCAGGTAAGTGGGAAAGCAACGGCATGGAAAATAGAATTTGTGAATAACATTCGATTAAATCGAAACACAACTTACAGGGAACGTTACGCCCATGAAAAGAATTTCAACGGTACTTTTATTACTCTTTAGCTGGCAGGCGGTTGCCCAGTCACAAACAGTGCTTTCGCTGGCGGAGTGCATTGAACTCGCGCTAAAATCCAATCCCAAAATGCAATCCAAACAATGGCAGGTGACTTCCGCCGAGGCTTTATTGCAGCAAAGCCAGGCAGGTTACCGGCCGACTTTCTCAGCCGCGGCGCATCACAGCCAATTTTTTTATAACCAATACAATTATCGCGAGCAGGCGTTGGGACTAATCGCTGACTGGTCGCCGGGCAAGTGGTTGACGCACAGCGCCAGCGTTGAGCAGAAGAAAATCGCTGCCAAAACCGCAGATTATCAACAAAGCGAGGTTGATGTTATCCGGCGGGTTGCCGCGCTGTACGCTAAGATTTTGCTGACAGACATCCGCGAAAGTTTGGTGCAAAATCGTCTGGAATTGCTGGATCAGCATTTGAATGTGGCGCGCGCGCTGTGGCAAGCCGGCGTTCGCACTCAATTGGATGTCTTGCAGACGAAATCCGCCCGAATAACGGCAAGGCGGGACATGGTTGATATTCAGTCGCAATCCGAAAATCTAAAAAACGAACTGCGGCTGCTGATCAACCGGGAAAATGAGCTGGCGCTGGCGCTCAAACCCTTTCCGGCGGGCCGCGCGGAAATCGATTCCCTTTCCGATGTTGATCGGGTGAAAAATATGGTGGCGCGTTACAATCCCGCATTAAAAATGCTGGCGTTTCAGGCAACAGCGGAGAAGCTGCGAAGCCGGAAAATCAAAGCGAATCTTTTGCCGAATTTACAATTTTCCGGCGGGTACGTCGCGGACGGCGATCCCACCGCCGAGGGGAATTACGGCATTGTTAGTTTGGGCGTGCAGGTTCCCCTGTTTCAATGGGGACAGAGCAAATACCGGCGGGAAGAAATCGCGGCCAACACCCGCGCGCTGGAATGGCAACGGTCGAATCTCGAAAGAGAATTGGACATCGAGGTTGAGCGTATTTTAACCCGGCGCAAAAAATTATTGGAAACCTGGCGCTTGCAACAGGAACAACTTTCCATCGATCAACAGGCGTTTGATATCGCCGCGGCGAATTACCAGGCCGGGCTGATCACCAACCTGGAATATCTGGCGGCGCAGAAAAATTTGATCGAAAACCAATTACAAATTCAGGAAATACAGTTGGATATGCTTTTAAGTTTGATTGACATTTATGCGATTACCGGGCAAACCGGCAACATCGCAAAACTACAGGGAGAGTAATCATGCATCGTTTAAAAATTGTTGGCGTCATCGCCGGGATCGTTTTGTTGAGCGCGCTGCTGACAGCCTGCGACAGCAGTGGAGACGCCCCGGAAAAGATTTCCGAAAAACCGGCTCCGCTGAAAATAAAATCCAAAAAAGTGCAAAAAATGGATATGACCGACACGCTGAATATTTACGGAACCGTGGCGTTTCGGCAGGAAGCGTTTTTGGCGTCGCAATTCGAAGGGCGGCTCAGCGATTTTTCCCTGCTGATCGGCGACCGGGTTCACAAGGGACAAAAAATCGCTGCCATCATTCCGCCCGGCCGGGAAGCGTTGTTGCAGGTGAATGCGCGGGTGTCGCCGGAGGCGCGCAAGCTGTTGGAAGCGCAAATCAAATCGATTGATTTGTTCAGCCCCATCAACGGGGCAGTGGTGGAAGTGATGCGCCACACCGGCGATGTGCTGCAAAAGGGCGAGCAGATTGTGCACATCGGCGATGATCGAATGTTGCAAATTCGCGCGGATGTGCCGGTGCGATACATCCGCTATGCCCGGAATGCCAAACAGGTTAGCGTCGAATTTCCCGTGAGCAACCTGCCTGCTTTTGAGCTGCCGGTCGCCGCCATTTCGGCGAAAGTTGATCCGCAAAAACAAGCCGGCGTGATGCGTCTTGATTTGGCAAACCCCCGGGGCGATTTCCGTCCGGGAATGCTGGCCAGGCTGTCTTTTCCCATCGAGCATCGCAGCGATGCGCTGGTAATTCCTCATAGCGCCTTGCTGGAAGAAGAAGGCGTTTTCAGCCTGTTTGTGGTGAAGGGAAATGTGGTTGAAAAGCGGGTTGTCCAGCCGGGCATTGTGCAAAAAAACTGGGTTGAGATTCGCGTCGGCGTCCGTGAAAATGAGCGCGTTGCGATTGAAAAAGTCTATTCATTAGAGGATGGAATGGAGGTTCAGGGATGATGGAAACCATAACCCGGTTCGCTGTTGAAAATAAGCGAGCCATTATTTTTGTGGCGCTGCTGTTAGCCGCAACAGGATTTTATCTGCTGTTTCAAATTCCCCAGGGCGTATTTCCGGATGCGGAATTTCCACGCATCCAGGTGTTGGTTGACCACGGCCTGGCGCCGATGAAGCAGATGGAAGCGGAAATCGTCAAGCCCATCGAAGAAGCGGTGATGATGGTTCCCGGCGTGGTGTCGGTGCGTTCTTCCACCAACCGCGGCTCATCGGAAATCAACATTTTTTTTGGCTGGCATGATGATATGTTCAAAGCCTATCAATTGGTGCAAGCCCAGGTCGGCGGCATTCAGCACGCGTTGCCGGAAGGCGTGGAGCTGAACATCCGGCGCATTAACACCAGCACATTTCCGGTGGCCAGCTACAGCCTTTATTCGGACAAATTGAGCCAGCTCGCCCTGCGCGATCTGGCGGTTTATACCATCAAACCGCAGTTAGCGGACATCCCCGGAATATTTAACATCGAAGTCATCGGCGGCAAGCAGCGGGAATTTCGCGTCAATCTCGACGCGGATAAACTGGCAGCCTACCAGTTGGATTACCGGCAGGTCGCCGATGCCTTGAAACAGACCAACGCGGTTGAATTCGTCGGCCGGCTGGAGGAATACCACAAACTTTACATCAACGTTGCCGACAACCGTTTTCGCAAACTCAATGACATTCGCAACACCGTGATCGTTGACCGCTACCCCTCGCCGGTGCTGCTCGCCGATATTGCCGACGTGATTCCCACCATTCAGGAGACATTTATCAAAACCCGCAGCAATTTCAAGGATGCCGTGTTGGTGAACGTGATTGTTCAGCCGGGCGTCAACTCCGTGGACGTCATGCAAAAAGTGGAAAAGCGTATGGCTGTCATTCGCCAATCGTTCCCTCGCGGCG
>CAYVDX010000253.1:0-5834 GCA_964450485.1 uncultured Calditrichaceae bacterium | reverse complement strand
GGATTGTCATCAAAAAAACGATTTGAAGCGTGACGGACAAATCCTGCGGTTTATCCGAAGAACCCACATTCAGCGATACGCTTGGCAACTGCAAATTTGTGCCCGAATTGCCGTTTTGTTGCGCCTGCGCCGCTGAACCGCTGGGCAGCAGCAACACGACGGCGAACAGGTAAATCAGCAGATACCGTTTCTTGTCATTTTGAATAAATTGCATCCCTTTTCCCTGACGACGACCGCGGCATTGTATTGCATTTTATATCCATTGCGTCAATGCCGATCCATTTGTTTTTTCAACAATTGCAAAAAACCGCTATCCGAAAAACGCCGTGAATTTTCCAGACCGGCGATCACCTGGCGCAATTCCGCGGATTGTTCAAATTCAGTCAGCATTGAGATACCGGACTCTGTCACGCCTAACAACAGTATGCGATCAACCACTTTTACCAGCCATAAGGATTGCCTGGGTTGCAGAGGGATTTTTGCGATGATCTGAAACCATTCCCGGTTTACAGCGCCGGGAAGTTGCTTTCCAAAAAATCGTTTCACCAAAAAAACAAGCCCGAAAATCAAGGCGATAATTAAAACGAGCGAAAAGACCGTTTTGGCCAGCATCCAACCCATATCAAATGGCTGCGGCGTGGCAGTAAGCGGCGCCTGCGTGCTGTCCGGCCCCGCGGCGATTGTCCCGATTGCCAGCCAGGTCATTGCAATCGTGGCAGCGCCAATCTTCCGCGACAAATATTTCATTATTAATTACTCAGGTTTTTTATTCTGTCGGCCGGATCAATGAGATTGGTAATGCGCACGCCAAAATGTTTATCGACAACCACAACTTCTCCCTCAGCCATTTTTTTGTTATTGATATACAAGTCAACCGGCTCGCCGGCCATTTTGTCCAGTTCAATAACGGAACCGCGTTCTAATTCCAAAATTTTTTTGATGAACATTTCCGTGCGCCCCAGTTCAATCGAAACCGGGAGCACAACATCCAAAATCATGTCCATTTTGCGTTCCGGCGGCCGGGAAGGCTGAGCTTCCCGGAAATCTTCGAACTGCGCTTTTTTTATTTCCGGTTCAGCAGACTCAGCAGGCCCATCTCCGGACTCATTTTGTGCATCAGCTTCCTGACTTTCCGCCATCGCCGCTGCCCATTCATCATCCATTTGATCGAGGGATTCTTCATTGGTTGCGTTATTCTGTTTTTCTTCATCCATTATTTGATTCTCCTTCTGCCAATTCTTTTTCCAGCTCTTTTTCCATTTCCCGGGAAATCTTCACAGCCAGCCGCCCATCGATCGTGCCCGGACGACCATAATATTTTAAGCGATTCTGAACATAGATGGGTATTTCAGCGTCAATGCTATTGTTTACATAAAGGATATCGCCCTCCTCCAACTCCGTCAGTTCCTTGATCGATAATTGCGCTTTACCGAGCTCTGCCTTAATTTCCATCGAGGTGTTTTGTAACTGTTTATTCAGCTTATAAAACGCCTTATCCTTCTTTTTATTGGACACGTTTGTGTTGTATAACTGAACGCTCAGCTTTGCAATAACATCTTCCAGCGCAAAGGAAGGATAGCAAATATTCATCAAAAAAGTTTCCTCGCCGATTTTTATTTCAAAAGAAATGACAATGACAATTTCGCCCGCCGGTGCAATTTGGAAAAAATCGGAATTATTTTCAAAGCCGACGATTTTGAAATCCAACTCTTGCACCGGCTTCCATGAAGCGGACAGGTTTGCCAGGGCTTTTTCGATAATCGGCGCAACAATCCGCTGTTCGATCGCCGTAATTGCGCGGGGTTCTGTCGGCTTGCCCCCACCGCCGCCCAATAGCCGCTCAACGATCATAAATACCAAATCCGGCGTCATCTCAATGACAGCTTTTCCTTCGGTCTGTTCGATATCAAAAATGTAAACAACACACGGGTTCGCAATCGATAATACATATTCAGAGTAACGCAATTGATCAATCGCCAACATATCAACCGTGGCCATGGTTTGCAGCCGCGATGTCAGGAAAAAACCAAATGTTTCCGCAAAATTTTCATGCAGCGTGCGGACAATTTTTAGCTGATCCTTGGAAACCCGGGTCGGGCGTCGAAAATCATATTCGTAAACCTCCTTATGCGCCAACGCCTCGGAGATATTATCTTCCTTGATCTCCCCGGAGTTGATGCCGGATAATACCCGATCAATTTCTTTTTGCGATAATACTTCTGACATCGTCTGTCATCTCTATTTGTGTGATTTTTATTAGTCCGTAAAATTTATTGCGGTTATTTCCGTACCGGACACATTTTTACAAACCGGGGTTTTGGGCACAATGTCATCCCGGCGCGCGGGATCCATCTTTGGAGACGCCCAGCCCGCCCCTTAACTTTAGCGCTAAAAACACGCCCCGGAAAAAGGGGTAAACGGGGCATGACAGCTTTTTTTACGAATGCCGGGAATTTCAAAAAGCATCCGGCGCTGAAGCAGCTTATCCGGAATGCCCGAATTACTGGATGATATAATTCGTGAAATACACATTTATTAAATGATTTTTGGGCAGCAACCTTGAAACTTTTTGCTTGATTTCCAGCCGCAAATTCTCTTTATCATCCGCCCCGTCAAGCTTATCAATCGTTTTTGCGCTAATTGTGCTTATTAAGATATCCCGCAGCTTGGGATCCTTGGTTTCCAGCTCGGCAAGATCGCCGTCCTCTTTCACCTCTAACCCGATATTCAGTATCAAAAACCGGGCCCCTTTACTTTCCGCCGGGTTTACAATAACGTCCTCGACCTTATAAATGAGACCAAATTCCGGATTATCATCTTCCTCGGCCGTCTCGGCGGCCTCTGCCTGAGCGGGACCAAAAAACATGGGAACGATGACAAAACTCGCCAAAAAATAAGCGGCGATCATTTGCACAATTAGAATGGGCACGGCCAGTTTTAGATTTATGCCGCCGCTTTTCTTGGCATCTTGCCCGTCTTCAGGTTTCTCTTCTTTCTTCTTATCTGCCATTTTAACCCTCCATGTAGGTTTTATTCTTCCCTGTTGCTATAACTCAAAACCGGTCGTAATCGCGGCGGTTCAACGTAAATTTCCACCCGTCGATTCCGAGTCCGATTTTCACGGCTGCTGTTTGGGAAAAGCGGCTGATATTCACCGTAGCCCATCGCAGCCAATCGCCGCGGATGAATTTTTCCGCTGGCGACAAAATATCGTAAAACATTCAACGCCCGCTCCGCGGACAGCTCCCAATTATCAGGAAATTGTTTGGTATTAATGGGAAGATCATCCGTATGCCCTTCGATGCGTATAAAATTTGGCCAGTTTGCCACTAAATCGATAATTTTATCTAAAATCGGGTAGGCGATCGGCTTTAGATCGGCGTTGCCAAGGTTATATAACAACGGTGAATCAATCCGGATGACCAGTCCATTTTTCCCGGATTCAATTTCGATATGTTGGGTAATTTTCTGTGCATCTTTTCCCATTCCTTCCATCTTTTCCAATTCTTCTTCCAATGCTTCCAGCGCCTCGCGAATCTCCTCGGCTGTTTTGTCATACTTCATTTTTTTGTCTTGCACGGAGCGGGGAAAGGGTGTTTTTATGTGGGATATAATCGCGTCTTGCTTGGGTAAAACGCCCAATGCGCCTTTTAAACTTCCCAATGCTTTTTTAAACTCCACTTCTTGAATGGAGGAAAAGGAGAGCAGGAGCACAAAGAATGTCAGCAACAACGACATCAGATCGCTGAAAGTGACAATCCACAACGGCGCTCCGCCGCCGCCTTCATCGGCTTGTTTTTTCTTTTTCTTCCCTGCCATGATGTTCCCTTAGATAACGTTCAGCCTTTGTGCAACATGTATGCCATATAAAAAAAGAAAAACGGTTAACCGGTAATTGTTTATTATAATTACACTTAGAACGTTTTAGAAGAAGACAGTTTCAATACGCGTTACCCTAAATGCGGCGAAACGGGCGATAAATTCAACACCTATCGTAGATGATTTAGACACCTGTCGTAATTTTTAGGTTTATTCTTCCTGAGCGCGATCTTTCGGCGCCAAAAACGCCATCAGTTTTTGTTTGACCAAATGGGGATTGTCGCCCGTTTGGATTGACATAATTCCGGCGATAATCATTTCTCTCACCTGAACTTCAGCCTTGGTTCTTTCCTTTAGTTTTCCGCCTAATGGCAGAAAAATAAAGTTTGCAATGATGGCCCCGTAAAAAGTGGTGATCAGCGCCACAGCCATCGAGGGGCCAATACTGGCCGGGTCGGACATGTTCTGCAACATCAGCACCAGGCCGATCAGCGTACCGATCATCCCAAACGCCGGCGCAAATGCCCCAAAGGCCTCGCAAATCCCATGACCAATTTTGTGCCTTTCCTCCATATTTTCGATTTCAGCGCCGAGAATGTCCGCCAAAAGTTCCGGCTCCGTACCGTCAATTGCCAGTTGCAATCCGGTTTTGATAAAGGTATCATCGATTTCCTTTATATGGCCCTCCAACGCCAACAGCCCGTCTTTCCGGGCTTCCTCGGCGAATTTCACAATCATCTCAATGGTTTGTTTTTTATCGGCTTCGGTAAATTGAACAGCCTGCATTACCATCCCAAAAAAAGCCAATACGTCAGCGAGTGGATAATTAATAAAAATGGCGGCAAAAGTGCCCAGCAAGACCACTATCATAGAGGGAACGTCGATAAAAGCGGCCAAACTGCCCGCCGCTAAAATGGATCCGACAATCGCTATTGTTCCAACCACAAATCCGACAACCGTTGCAATATCGAGTGCTTTTTTCATCATTCAAGCTCTATTTAATCGTAAACTTTTCAAAACATCTTTGGCGATATGCCACAATTTTGTCAATCACGTCCTCTACAGGATCTTTGACAATAATTTTTTTGCCGGTAATGGTCGTGATAATCGTGTCGGGGGTTGATTCGACAAATTCGATCAAATCGGCATTAATGGTGATCATCGTATTATTAATTCGCTTCACCGTGATCATTCGGGATTACCTGTTAATTTTTTAAAGATACGAACAGGGAAGGTCAGCGTTCTGTCATTCCCTGTTCGCTATGTTTATCATCGGTGACTATCGATTATTTATTTTATCGCTTCAAGTTCGTCACTTCCGAAAGCATTTCATCGCTTACCGTAATGGTTCGCGCGTTTGCCTGGAAGCCTCTTTGGGCGACGATCATCTTGGTAAATTCCTCAGCCAGATCCACATTGGATTGCTCAAGCGCCCCGGAGATGACCACGGAACTGGAGCCGGCGCCAGCCGTTACCAATTGGGGATCGCCGGAGTTCCCGGATTTTTCAAACAGGCTGCCCTGGCTGCGCAACAAGCCGCCGGGGTTGTTAAAGTTTGCAATCAATAACTGCCCTAATGTTTGGATAATGCCATTACTGAATGCGCCATTAATTTTTCCCTCCTGGTCAATGGTAATCCGGTCCAAAACGCCCATGCTGTAGCCATCCTGGTTGAGAATGATGGTATTGGCATTTAAGCCCGAAAGCTGGGTAAGCCCGGTAAACAAACCCGGCGTGCCGGCATTGAGATTGATGCTCAATGTCGAGGAATTATTGGCTGTGGAAAACTGCAAGGCTGCGGAACCGTCCGCGAAATCAAACCGCTTGATGGCGCCATCACTGTCAAATTCCAGGGAACCGGCGTCACCGGCGTTGACGGTGTAACCCTCCGGCAATTGCACCCGCCAGGTCCAGCGGTTCGCTAACTGGGAATCCTTGGTAAAAATCAGGGTCAGGTCAAAGTCATTTCCCAATGAATCATAAACCGTCACGGTTGCGGACTGTTCAACGTCTTT
>CAYVDX010000252.1:0-5856 GCA_964450485.1 uncultured Calditrichaceae bacterium | reverse complement strand
ACATGCCGCTCAAATGCTTGCGGCGACAGGGCAATCGGCGGCGAGGTATAAAAATTTTCAGTCGGGGAAACAACGGCGTGATAACGCAAAACCGCGATATTGCGATTCGGTTTCAGGGCGCGAATGAGGTCGTAAAACCCCAGGCGCAGAAAAAGACGTTTGACGAAGAGCGACAGTTTTTGCTTCATGTAATCAGGCGGATATCGACGGTCTGTAAATCTTTGTTCAAATTAAATCTGTCTTAAATTTTGGATGACGCCGGTTTTGTAAAATCAATGCCGGCATATTGATTTTCAGATTTTCTAAACGGTTTCAATGCCCTTATGAAATACAAACTCAGTGAAATGGCTAAAGTGATAAACAAGATGCGAATCGCCCACAACGCGAAAATATTCAGCCAGCGGCGCAGCCCGGAATGTGCGTATAAACGCTTAAACTCGTTGGGCAAAACATAGATCGAGGGATGAACGCCGGCAATAAGCGCCATTCCGTCGTATAAAAATTTCTCTATTTTTTTACTTCCCAATGGGAAATAAATTGCCTGAATCAGCGCGAAATGCGCGTTGACTTCGCTGGCCGGCGTAATGCCGATGACCGCCTCGGTTAAAAAATCGCCGTAGTATTTGGAACGATTGTTGACCTTTTGGTTCAACGCCGCAATTTGGAAATCGGTTTGATCGATGTGTCCATTCAGCATATCGTTAATATCGACGAATTTGCGATCATAGCTTGGCAGCCCGCCCTCGGTCATATCGACAATGCCGTCGTATAATTTTCCCGATAAATAATAGGTGGTGTTGACAACCACGTGTCCCTTGCCGTCTAAAAATTTATCCGGGATCAGCAAATGCACGATGTTGTAATTAATCTGTCGCTGCCCCAGGTAGTACGCCAGACCGTAAGATTTATTTGAACAATTGCCCGAACCGTTCCGCATCATTTCGTTAAACCGCTGCTGTGGTTCCACGGTGTAAATGTGCCCGCCTTTGTAGGGAATTTTCGCCACCAGCGGCGCAATATCAACGCCCTGTTGATTGTTCAGCATGATCATTTCCTGAAGATTTGCCGGACGAATCGTATTTGATTTTAAAAATGCCACCGGGTTCATAAAAATATAGCCGCCGACAACCGCCAAAAGCAAACACTGTATGACAATAATTCGCTTAATCCCTTTGTGTTTTTTCTTGCCGAAAACATCCATGATTATCTCCAAGATTTTCCGATATACATCATTTTCGGTTCGGAAAATGATTTCATCAATGAAATGAGTGAAAAAAATGCGCCTTTTCAAATTAGGGGCAATTCCGCGATGACCGGTGATTTAAAGCAAGCTTGAATGGGAGGGTTATTTAATTTGAAGCGTGGGGCGTGGATCGTGGGGCGTGGGGCGTGATGCGTTGAGTGTGGTTATTTGAATTTTCAGCGAGGGTCCGAAACGTCACGACAAATATTTGTCGTACCAAATTTGAAATGCGATCAACGCCAGCAAATTGTCGGTGTAATCTTCCTTCATGCTGAAGTGATCGTCGAGGGTTTGCTGAACGGTTCGCGGATTGAAAACGCCCTGTTTGCGCACGTAGCTTTCGCCTAACAAATCGTAGCACATGTCGCGCAGCTCTTC
The DNA here is from genome assembly GCA_964450485.1 of uncultured Calditrichaceae bacterium. Classification (GTDB taxonomy): domain Bacteria; phylum Calditrichota; class Calditrichia; order RBG-13-44-9; family J075; genus JACKAQ01. Next base: position 4,235 of record CAYVDX010000252.1, on the reverse strand, counting down.
GCGAATCCAAACACCGACGGGCGCGCCAAAGCCTTTTTTCTTCTGCTCAAACACGTAATCCGGGAAGCGATTGCGAAAAATCTGCTTCTGAATATGCCGCAGCTTGAATCCCTTGAGCTTCATTTCCGAGGGAATGCGGGCGGCAAATTCCACCACGCGGTGATCGAGGAAAGGCACGCGGCCTTCCAGCGAAACGGCCATGGTCATTTTGTCGCTGAGCATCAAAAGTTGCTCCGGCAGCGAGGTTTTCAGATCAAAATACATGATTTTATCAAGCAAATCGCCGGAGTCGCATTCGTCAAAATATTGATCGTAAAAATCCGGCACATCGCGGTTTTCCAGCGCCAATTGCGCCCGGAAATCATCTTTGAACACCGAGGTGTACTCGCCGTATTGTTGCTGCAATGCCATGTCCGCGGTGTTGAAATAAGCTTTCGCCAACCGGAAATAATTCAGCAAGGTACTGTTGCGATCCACCGGCAGGCGGTTGAAAACCCGTTTCATCACGTTGCGGCGAAACCACAGCGGCATCAGCTTGACGTATTTGTTCATCTGCACGTTCAGATAGCGGCGATACCCGCCGAAAAGCTCGTCGCCGCCAACACCGGAGAGGATGACCGTGACGCTTTCCCGCGCCAGTTTTGAAACGAGATAGGTCACCAAAAAGGAGGAATCCGCCAGCGGCTCATCGAGGTTGGCGATCAGTTTTGGAAACAGCGAAACCACATCCGGCTTCACCAAAATCTCGTGGTGATTGGTGTTGTAATCCTTGGCAAACCGACCGGCGGCTTCCAGTTCATTGTACGCATCAAATCCATCGCCAAACCCGATGCAATAGGTGTTGAGCGTTTCCGCGCCGATTTCCTTCATCAAATGGACAATGCCGCTGGAATCGAAACCGCCGCTGAGAAACGCGCCCAGCGGCACATCGGAAATCAGGCGATATTTTACCGAGCTTTTGAGAAGATCGTAGAGTTCTTCACCGACTTGTTCTTCGCTGCCCGTCAGTTTATCGGAATACCGCACATTCCAGTATTGCTTTACTTGCACATCATTCCCGCGAATTTGCAAATAATGCGCCGGGGGTATCTTTTGGATATTTTTAAACATCGTGTACGGCGCAGGGGTGAAGCCGTATTTCAAAAAAGCCGACAAACCCTGCATATCCAGTTCCGGGCGAATCTCCGGGTGCGTTAGGATCGCTTTGATCTCCGAGGCAAAAACGATTTTATCCGCATCGCGATAGTAATAGAGCGGCTTAATGCCAATGCGATCGCGCGCGACTAACAGTTGTTTTTGCGTGTTGTCCCAAATCGCCAGACCGAACATGCCGTTGAGTTTTTCCAGAAATGCGTCGCCGTGTTCCTGGTAGAGATTCAACACCACTTCCGTGTCCGTGCGGGTTTGAAATGCGTAGCCTTTTTTGAGCAATTCCGGGCGATGATCGACAAAATTATACACCTCGCCGTTGAATACGATCACCTTTTGCCGATCTTCGCTGAAAATCGGCTGATGCCCGCCGCCCAGGTCGATGATGCTCAACCGGCGCATGCCCAACCCCACATTAGATTGGGTAAAAAAACCCTCATCGTCCGGCCCGCGATGAACAATTGCATCATTCATCTGTTTCAACGCCGGCTGCCCGACCTGTTTTTCCGTATCAAAATGATAAATGCCTACGATGCCGCACATTCACAAAACTCCGTTTTTGACAAGTAATAAAGAGAGAAGTCAAAAGTAAAAAGGAAAAGAAGAACTTATAAATCGTTTCCGATTTCGCTTTTTATTTTTTTTTTTATTTATCCTTAATTTGAACCATCAATCCGCCAAACTCTGTTACCCACGTGAATGGTAAAGATTCAGATTTGATCGGCCTGTTCAGCCGCCGGGTTTGTTGCTGTCCGTCCCTCGTTACGGACATCTCCCGCATTTGTTGGCGCTGTTTCCGCATCGCGGACATGATTCCAAACCGCATGTTTGATTCCCTTCCGTTCGTCCCAAATGCCCAACATTGCCGCGTAATACACGAAATAAAAATAGTAAGGCAGGTAAACAAGTTTGGGGATTACTGATTGTTTTTTATCTAAATACGCGCCCAGGAACGCGGCGGCAAACAGGTAAATTTGCCCAGCCAGCGCGACTTCGTAAAAAATGTTTTGTGTGAACAACGCCAGCGCCAGCGTGATCAAAAACAACGCGATAATCATGGGCATGCTGAACCAGCGGATCACTTTGTGCGAGACCAGTTCCCACAAAAATTTGGCGTCACGCGGGAAGCGGTACCAGCCAATGGTGCGCTTCACGGCCCGCCAACTGCGATTGGCGATGCGCCGCTTGCGCTTGAATTCCTTGCTAAAATCTTCGGCGGTGTCTTCATGGCAAATCGCCCGCGGGTTAAAAATGCCGCGATAGCCCTTGGCGACAATTTGCAGCGGGTTCACAAAATCGTTGATGTCGTCGTCGCGCAGCTCGAAAAACAGTTCCCGGCGAATCGCGTAAATGGCGCCGTCGCCGCCTACCACGGAATAAAATTCACTTTCCAATTTCTTGAGCATCAGCTCAAATTGCCAGTACAGCCCTTCGCTTTCCGCGGATTCGCCACCATCTTCTGTGTCGGTGTAAAGCGCGGCGCCCATCACGTAGCCCACCTCCGGCGTCACAAAATATTTGATCAACTCGCGAACGGCGTCGCGTTTGTACATGGCGTTGGCGTCGGAAAACACGATAAAATCGCCGCTTGCGGCAGCCACGCCCTTGTTTAGCCCGGCGGTTTTGCCGCGCCGCTCGTTTTGCCGCACCAGCCGAATGCGCGGGTCTTTTTCCGCCCACTCGTTCACAATTTCGTCAGTGCGATCATCGCAGGCGTCCGAGATCACGATCACCTCGAATTTATCGGTGGGGTAATCGATTTCCAACGTGTTGCGCAGCTTTTCGCCGATCACCGCTTCCTCGTTATACGCGGAAATGATAAACGTTACGCGCGGTAATTCAGCGATATTTTCCGCCAATTGACCCGCGTGGAAACCCAGCTTAATCAACAGCTTAAGCAGCGCCGGATAAATCAAGTACGGATAAACCAGCAGAAACGCCAACAGCCAGAATGTTATTTTGAGTATTAACATAATCATCTATTCGTAAATCGTAGATCGTGGGGCGTAGATCGTGGAGCGTAAAGCGTAAAGCGTTGAACACCGCGATAAATTTTACGCCTTACGTCTTACGTCTTACGCCTTACGATCCACGACCCACGATCTACGATCATTTCACCAGCAAAGCCCATCGTAATCCGCGGTAATTGCCCCGGTTTCCTTCACAATCCGCACGTAATCGATCACCAATTTGTCATTCGGCAGCGTTGGCAGCAACTCGCGGAATTCCGGGTTGCTGTTGCCAATCACAAGCACTTCTGCGTGATCGAGCACGGTTTGCAATTCGCCGACCATCAGGCTGGAAATATGGGGAATTTTGTTGTTGATATATTCCTTGTTCGCGCCAAACAGCTTTGCCAGGTGCACATTTTTATCATAAATTTTCAGATCATAGCCTTTGCCGATCAGCGTTTCCACCACGTCCACCATGGGACTTTCGCGCAGATCGTCGGTATTTCCCTTGAAGCTCAAACCGAGGACGCCCACGCGTTTTTTTCCGGCGGAAAGCACCTGCTCAATGGCGCGTTGCACATGCGCATGATTACTTGGCATAATTGAATTGAGCAGTGGCAATTCCAAATCGCGCGATTTCCCGCGATAGGTCAGCGCGCGCACATCCTTGGGCAGGCATGAACCGCCGAAGGCAAATCCCGGCATCAGATAATACGGCGACAGGTTCAGCTTTTTGTCCATGCAAAAAATTTCCATGAGCTTGTGGCTGTCCACGCCCTCGGCTTTGCAAACGGTGCCGATTTCGTTGCCGAACGCGACTTTTAGCGCGTGAAATGTGTTATTGGCGTATTTCACCATTTCCGCTACTTTTACATCCGTGCGCACCAACGGCGCATCGAGATGGCTGTAAATTTCCGAGAGATATTGCCCGCTTTTTTCATCCATTTCGCCGATGATGGTGTAGGGCGGGTTGTAAAAATCCTTCAACGCCGAGCCTTCCCTCAAAAATTCCGGGTTGGAGCATGCGCCAAAATCCTTGCCGGGTTTTTTGGCGGAATATTCCGCGATGATTCCGAGGCATTTTTCATGCGTTCCCGGCGGCACTGTGCTGCGAATGACAAACACGTGATAATG
>CAYVDX010000251.1:2638-5859 GCA_964450485.1 uncultured Calditrichaceae bacterium | reverse complement strand
CATCTTCTTTACCGCGGTTCATCGCCGGAGAAATGATGTGCACATTATGACCGCTTCGTCGGAACGCCGCGACCATTTCTCGCACGTGAATCGAAGCGCCTTTGTAGCCAAAAATCGGGACGCCGAAATCTGTGCAGATATAGGCAATATTCATATTTTTCTCAAAATTAAAAGTTGTATAGTTATCGTTTATTAAAACAATGCTTTATAGCGGCAAATATGCTGCCGTATTTGTCATAAGCGCCGCGTCAGGTTGATGACATTTGTCACACATTTTTTCTGCAATATGGATCAGGCGAATGACCTGCTCCTCGCGGTTTTGCATCAAATGTTTGACATACTTATGGGCCTGTTTTTTGATCAACATATTCGCTAAATGCCAAAGCAATATGTCATTCGAAACCGGCCATTTTGCATTTGCGGAATAACCCTCAAGAAAATACCGGGTAATATCTACGCGCTGTGTTGTTGTCATTCGCTGCTGAAATTCAAAATAATACAATGCAGAGATGAAATTTGCAATATCATACGCCGGATGTCCGGTGCAAACGCTATCGAAGTCCAGCAAAGCCAATTTTTGCTCATGTATAAAAATATGGTTGAGGCGAAAGGTACCGTGTAACAAGCACTCAATTTCGGATGCGTCGGGCTGCTTCGCAGACATTTTTTCGTAAAATGATTTCAAACGCGGTCGGAGTTCCGGCAGTCGTTTTGTAACGAGCCTGATGGATTCGCGCAGCTTTTTCAATTCGCCCTGAATTGAGATTGTTCTTCCCACCGTTCGACCCGCACAATGAAAATTCGCCAATAGTTCGCCAACGGATGGCATTATTGCCGGAATGTCGATGTTCGCGAGTGAATCAGCAAGGTTTTCTCCGGGGATATCTTCAAGAAAAACAATCCCTTTTTCCTTTTCTAAAGCCAGCGGTTTTGGAATTTGGATGGACGCTGATGCCTGGGGAACCCGGTTTGTACCATTCTGCTGCCAAAATGCTGGCAAATCGCGAAGATTTTCGTAGAGCTTTTGTGCTTTTTTAATATTTTTCAGTTGCTTGGCAATAAAGGTGATTTCTACCGGTTTTTGACTGTCAGCCTGCATTTTGACATGACATCTCACTGTATATCTTTTACCGGGAACGTATCGCAAAACATCGATTTTTGTATCCGTAACCTGCCCCGATTGACTGTTTAGCGCGCCATTGGCAACCTCGGACAAGTGGGATTTTAGCCACTGTTGGAGCATCTCTTCCGAAAAGAGCTGCATGTGACGATCATTTGGAAAGGCCAAAAGAATTAAGCTGGCTTCCGGAAATAATGTAATCGCTTCGCCAAAATGTGGTTGGACTTTAGGAATACGACGAATCAGGCGTAGTTCTTCCTGAAATTTTTCCGGGAGAACCGTAATGCCCAAAAATAGCTGTTTATGGGAATGCCCTTCAACGTCAACAATAGATGCTTCGAACAATGCACTGATACGTTTAGAAGATTCAGAGGTTTGTAAAATCTCCAAATTTGTAACTTTACCAGCGGTCTTGTCATTTTGCCAAAGGCTTTCATTCAGCTTTTGACAAAGCCAGGAAATATCAAATGCTAAGGAAGTTGGAAAGTCTGTGAGTTTCATGTAATGAACAATTGTTATGTTAAAACCGGGATTAATAAATGACCGGGCATCTTTCTGATATTTCAATCATTTCCGAAACGCTATTCGGTGTTGAAACACTTTTCATTACTTCAATACAGGTCGTCGCCTGTTTTATTTGTTTGGGAATTAACGCTTCCCAGCCTTCTTCATCCTGAAATCGATACCGTTTGCAGGCGCGTTTCAAATGAATCATCGCTTCGTGCAGCGGCACGCGGCGGGCAATATCCCACCCCATCGTTGAAAAATAACTTTCAAGGAAGCTGTCTCGCAGAGAATTTGTGTATTTCGCCAGCGATTTTTTCGAAGCCGTTAACTTCAAGGAAAATAATACCATGGCAACATCATAAGCAGGGTCGCCGTAGTGTATTGGATCAAGATCCAGCACCCAAAAAATGTGCTTTTGCAAGTGAACCTGGGAAAGATGAAAATCGCCATGCGCCATGGTAAAATGTTCGTGACCGCTGCGTTGTTGAAAATCTTTTGCAAAATCCAGAATACTGTGAATTTCATCGCGGATCTTCGGTATCGCCGCTGCCATGGGCTCGGCTAATGAGTGGCAGCGCGTTTTCAAATGCCGCTCAATTGTAAATGGCTCACTTAAGACCAGGGGAAAGCGATGTATTTTTGCCAAAGTGGAGGCAAAGCGCTGCATTTGCAGAGGCTTTGCCGTTTGTTTTTTGACCATTTTTTTTAATGGGTTGCCGGGCGCTTCTTCCATCAGCAGCAGGCGAAGGTCTGGCAAAAATTGGTATGCTTCGGGAATCCGGACGTAGAATGGCTCTTTTTCTACAAAACCATTATCCCAGAGTTTGCGCATTTTATTGAAGCTGCTCTGCCCATTTTCAATGGTGTCATATACTTTGCCAATAATTCGCCAGGGATCTGGCAGAGGCTTGCCCGCGACATTCAATGCGACATCATAGCGGTAAACCCCGCGTTTGTAATGATCGACATCCATCTTTGTGATGGCTGCCAATGCGCCAAAACGCTCCTTCGCGATGGAATGAAGCACAGCACGCATAAAGGATTCGTTTAATGCTTTACCCGCGATTTCCGGAATGGGTCTTCCCACAATTATTACCTGCTTTATAATTTCTTAGACCAAAAATTTTTGTTAAGTCGTAATCAGTAAAAACAGACTCTATCCTTTCAAAACCGCTATTGGACGAAGTTTTGCCACTGATTGAATCAACTCTAAATCAGTCATCACATCCAGCACTTGCCGGGCGCTTTTAAATGAAGCCGGCGCTTGTCCGGCAATATTATCTACATTATAACGATAAAGCCGAATGCCCTGGTTTTGCAAGTCATCTTCAACTTTTCCTTCATCATACACTTCTTTGGCTTCATCTTTTTCCATAACACGACCGGCGCCATGTGCGACAGAGTGAAATGTTTGTGCCGCGCCAGAACGAGCCACTGCAAGATAAGAGTGGGTACCCATACTTCCGGGAATCGGCACCGGTTGGCCGGTTTTTCCTAAAACCGGATCATCCGATAGCAACGCCGGGGGATAGGCGCGGCTGGCGCCATGCCGGTGTACCCACACCCAATCACCATTGAATTGCTCGCGCTGAAT
>CAYVDX010000251.1:0-2628 GCA_964450485.1 uncultured Calditrichaceae bacterium | reverse complement strand
TAAAGCAACGATACATTCGGAGCGTTTTCGCCTAATACCGCTGTAATGGTTTGGCGAAGAATGTGCGTCACCATTGCCCGGTTGGCAAATCCCGAATGACTTGCGGCCGCCACACCGCAAAGGTAGCGCCGCCCCATTTCACTGTCCGTCGGCACACCCCAAAGTTCGCTGCCTGTACCATTTTGGTATTTTTCACGGGCTTCATCAATTAAGGGTTGGAGCATTTTCTTACCCAATCGCCGCGAGTCTGTGTGGAGCATAAAAATACAATTACCTTTTTTCAAACCCAATTGTTTCGCTGTTTCTTCATCGTGAATCTCTACAATTTCCTGTAACTCCAGAAAATGATTGCCAGCGCCAATCGTGCCTAATGTGTTGTTTCCTTTACGAATCGTCTTCCGGATTCTCTCCGGCGTTAGCGTTTCCCGGATAATTTCCGGCGATAAATGATCAAGCATGCGCCCCTTATTTTCAACCCGGGATAATTCCTCCGGCGGTAAGTCTAAATATTCAACCAGTTTGCTCATACCATGGGTTAGCAAATTTTCACATTGCTCGTCTGTCAGCAAGGGCGTTTCGTGCCGTTTAATCGGAATTTTCTCGATCAAGCGACCGTAAATTTTATCAAGAACGTCAGCGGTTAATTCTTTGGCGGGCGCCGGAAATGACATCGCGCGGATACCGCAATTGATGCCGCCGTCGATTGCCCGCGGCAGCAACACATCTTTTGAAATGGACATCCGGCAATACCGCAACATGGTATTTTAGACCGGGAAAATCAGCTAACTTCTGAAGCTGCTTTTGTGCGGGTTCGTCGGGAAGCAGTCCCTCGCCGGTAAAGCATTTTATGGGCAGCGACCCGTTTTTTTGTATTTCAATGGGTGAAGATTTTTTCATTATTGTTTGACCTCCAGAACTGTCGTTGGTGAATCCATGTAGTATAGAATTTGATTAACAACCGGCGTTACACCGGCGGTTTTGTCAATTCCCAAGCTATAACAAGGCGTGTTTGCCACTAATTTTTGCAAGACTTCTAATTGTTTTTGAGCGTTGCCCGGCGCCGGCCAAAGCATATCCAATCCGGCGGTGTACCAATAATAATCATTGAGTTCCAGCGTAAGGCGATTCATTGCATGGAGTAGTTCTCCGGCAATTTCAGGTGCTATCGGTTTGACAAAACCGCGCTGTGAAAACTGGGGAATAAACAATATTGCCGGCGTTGCAGCGGAAAGCGATTGGCCTTCCGGTGACCAATACATCGTTTTTGTTCTCAACCCATTGGGCATTTTTATCGTCTCTAACCCGTGCAGATTATCGCCGAGTAATGCCAGGCTATCATCGGTTAATCGCAGCGGCTCAATAACCGGAAAAATGCGCTCGCCATCACAGAACAAAAGGTTTTCAGTGAGCAGTTTCATATTTGTTCTAACAATTAAAGCCACGCAAGTGGTTGTTTTTCCCGCGCCGCCGGGACCGGCAATCATCACGGCGCGGTCATTTTCCGCAACAGCAGAAGCGTGAATCAATGCCCAGCCGCGGGTGCGTTCCAAATGCCAGGCAATTGGAAAAAAAACCAAATAGCGCGCCAGATCAAAATATTTTTTATGTTTAAAATCCGGGTATTTTGCCAGTTTTTTTTGCGATGGCTGAAAACAATATGCCACATCAAAAATAATTTTACCATCTTCACGGCGAAAACGTAGTTGCATATCTTTATCGCGATGGGTATCGAACCAAACCAGCTCGTCTTTTGCCATCTGCATTCGTTTTCCGATGCCGTTCAGATGTTTTGAATCCGGAAACATGCTGACGCCCCGTTCATGCGGTTCATCCGTCCAACGTGCATTTACAACCAAATCCGGAGAAGCAAACGCCGGTTTTGAAAGCCCCGGCATTAAGCTTTCTAAGTAATCAACTAATCCTGAGTTGTCACAATGAAGATTCAGCGTGACGTCATACATTTGAAATCCGATAGATTTTACCGGTTGTTGCAAAAACTCGTTATTACCCATTCAGTTTCCTCGACGATCATTTGGTTGATTATTTATGCTTCGATATCTTTTAGAAAACGCAAACGCCAGGTACTTCCCCCATTGGCAAAGCTAACCACCGCCTTGGTCTTCTTAAACTGTTTGAAACCTGAACCACCGTGAGTAAAGTATTTATCACCGGCCAAAAATTTTTTTAAAATATCCTGAACATCAAATCCCGAACCTTCATCGGTAACATCTACAAACGCTCCCTTGGGCGTGACAATAATTTCGACATAGATCCATTTATCAGGATCCTTGTGGTTCCCCCGCTTATACGCATTTCCAACGGCTTTCTTTAACGGATATAGAAGATTTCGAAAGAGATATTCATGTTTTACATCCGAAAACCGGTGTGTTAAGGCATCGTTTAATACCGGCAAAAGTTCGGTTGGCGTTTTGCCTTTTATTGCTAAATATGCTTGATCCTGTTGCACAAAAGCCGGATCTGATGCTTCAGTGAGAGTTTCGCAAACGACTGTTTTTGAAACATTAATATCCTGAAGCATTTGTTTCTTATCGTAGGATATATTTATCATTTTATAACTGATGTTACGCAGTTTGCTTACTAAAGCCCTTAAAAGGGCTAAAGAGTGTG
>CAYVDX010000250.1:0-5861 GCA_964450485.1 uncultured Calditrichaceae bacterium | reverse complement strand
ATCCTCGCTAAACGGGATGCGAAAATCGCGAAAACGGTTGTAACTGGCAAAAAAGCGATTGGCGTGCCCGGCGCCGCGGTTATTCCATTCCAGCGCAAAAGAATTGAGTTCGTTGTTGATGCTGTAACCGGCGTTCCTGAAAGGCAAGCTACTCGCATTGGGACCGCGACCGGTGTTAAAGAAACTGAGCGCAAAGGGATGCGGCCCTTGCTCGCGAGAAGCATCCAGAAAGCTATAACGAAACGTCACATTATTGTTATCATTGACATTCCAGTCCAGTTTAGCTAAAAATTTATCGCTTTTGGTCTTGTGGATATAGCCTTCAAACGGACCGGGATCGTAATTATACGATTCTATCATGCGATCGCGAATCCGCTGCATGGTAGCGGCGTCCACCCGGGAGGTAACCCCGGATCGCGAACTGCCGGTCGGCACAAAACCCGCGGTGCCGTCGTCATCGCGGCGTTCCAATTCGCCATTTATAAAGAAAAAGAGCTTGTTGGGAACCAATGCGCCGCCGAGGGTAAAACCGGATTGATTGAAAGAAAGGTCCGGGTTCAATACCTCCACATCGCCCACGGAGCTGCCTAACAAGTTTTCATTCCGGGTGAAGCTATACACAGCGCCTTCGAGATTGTTGCTGCCGCTTTTGGTAACGGTGTTAATGCCCGCGCCGGTAAAACCGCCTTCCCGCACATCAAAAGGGGCAATGGAAACCTGCACCTGTTCCACGGATTCATAAGGAATGGGTTCCGCGTTCGACTGACCGCCGGGGGCCGGATCATCCAATCCGAACGGGTTGTTAAAATACGAACCATCCAATGAAATATTGTTATATAACCAGTTTTTTCCGCCAAAACTAAAATTGCCGTCGCTGCGCGGATCCAACCGCGTTAAATCACGGGTGCTTCGTTTTATGGAGGGGATTTCATTAACTGTTTCCTGGTTAATATACGTTGCCGCCCCGGTACGGCCGCTGTTTAATACTTCATCAACTTCGCCGATGACTGTCACGGCTTTTCCGGCAACCGCTTCTTCGACAAGCCGGAAATCAATCCCGGTGTCCTGCCCAAGTCGCAAGTAAATATTCTTCTGGGTTTGCTCGCGATAACCGACGTAGCTTACCGTCATGCTGTAGGGTCCGCCGATACGCATGTTTTGAATGTTATACTGTCCGCTGCTTCGCGTGGAAGCGCCGTAGCGCGTGCCGCTGGGTTCGTGAACGACGACCACGTTTGCTCCGATCAACGGCTGTCCGTTTGCGTCAGTCACAACACCGCTCATGGATGACGTAGTCACACCCTGGGAAAACAAAACATTTGGTAGTGAAAAAATTGACAGGAAAACAATCACTGCCAGCGTTTTAAGCCTGCAATTTTTATAAATAACATCGCCCATAAAAGACCTCCAAGTATAGTGAAATTGTATGAATACCATAATACGACTAAAATCTCGCTAGTAGTTTTGTTGTGGAAGTTTATAAAAAGGAAATGAAAAACACAACTGTTTTCATGGATTGTCATCAAATTGCAATGAAGACCGATGTTGACTTTAACCTTGCCATTCCCGTTTCAAACCGCATGACCGCTTGAAAGCATTTACAACAGAGGATCCGCGGCTTGCTTTCAGTCTTGTTTCACAAAAATAATTTTGTTAAGTTTGGCTTTTTATCATGGTTATGTATTAAATACAGTGATGCACGAGGGAGCTTTTATCTTTGAAGGGAGAAATTTAAAGCGATGAATGAAAATGGTAGAAAACCAGCGGAAAGTTCCAATTTTATCCGCAATATTATTGATGAAGATTTACGGGCCGGCAAAAACGGCGGGAAGGTCATCACCCGTTTTCCGCCGGAGCCAAACGGTTATTTGCATATTGGGCACGCCAAATCCATCTGTCTGAATTTTGGGCTGGCGCGCGATTACGGCGGCAAATGCAATTTGCGTTTTGACGACACCAACCCCACCAGGGAAGAGCAAGAATTTGTTAACAGCATCACCAACGACATTCATTGGTTGGGCTTTGATTGGGGAGATCGCGAATTTTTCGCCTCGGATTACTTTGACAAGCTATATGAACTGGCAATAAAGCTGATCAAAGCCGGGAAGGCGTATGTGGATGATCAAACCGCTGATGAAATCCGGAAAAACCGCGGCACGCTGACCCGCCCGGGTGTGGAAAGCCCCTTCCGCAATCGCTCGGCCGAGGAAAATCTGGCGCTTTTTGAGAAAATGCGCAATGGCGATTTTCCCGACGGCAGCCGGGTGTTGCGCGCAAAAATCGACATGGCGTCGCCGAATATCAACCTGCGCGATCCGGTAATGTATCGCATTTTGCATGCCACGCATCACCGCACCGGCGATAAATGGCGCATTTACCCGATGTATGACTGGGCGCACGGCCAGTCGGACGCAATCGAGGGCATCACCCATTCCATCTGCACCCTGGAATTTGAGGCGCACCGGCCGCTGTACGACTGGTTTTTAGATCAATTGGATATCGGTCATCCGCGGCAAATCGAATTTGCCCGGCTAAACCTCACTTATACGGTAATGAGCAAACGAAAGCTGCTGGAATTGGTGAGCGGCGGCTACGTCAGCGGTTGGGATGATCCGCGCATGCCCACGCTTTCCGGGATGCGCCGGCGGGGCTACACGCCCAAGGCGATCCGCGATTTCAGCGATTCGGTGGGCGTTGCCAAAGCGGACAACATGGTGGATTTTGCGCAATTGGAATTTTTTGTGCGCAATGACCTCAACAAAATTGCGGGCCGCGTGATGGCAGTGCTTGATCCCATAAAATTGGTGATCGAAAACTGGCCGGCAGAGGAGGTGCAATGGCTTACTGCCGACAACAATCCCGAAGACCCCGACGCCGGAAAACGGCTGATTCCTTTTTCCAAAACGCTCTACATTGAGCGCGATGATTTTATGGAAGAGCCGCCGCGAAAATATTTCCGCCTGGCGCCCGGCAAAGAGGTTCGCCTCAAGCACGCCTATTACGTTACTTGCACGGATGTGCTCAAGGATGACGACGGCAATGTGCTTGAAGTGCGCTGCACCTACGACCCGGAAACCCGCGGCGGCTGGTCAAATGATGGGCGCAAGGTGAAAGGCACGCTGCATTGGGTTTGCGCCGAGCACGCCCTTGATGCGGAAGTGCGGTTATACGATCACCTGTTTACGGAGCCGGATTTAGGCAGCTTGCCGGAAGGCAAAACCCATTTGGATGTACTCAACCCGGATTCCCTGAAAATCATCATCGCCAAAGTGGAGCCCGGTTTAGCGGACGCCCTACCCGGGGCACATTTTCAGTTTCTGCGCAAGGGCTACTTCTGCGTTGATCCCGACTCGAGGGATGACAGGCTCGTTTTCAATCGCACCGTGCAACTGAGAAGCTCCTGGAAGCCGGTGGGGAAATAGCATTATAAAATGCTTCCTAAAAGTTGTGTTTTCAACTTCGCGGTGTTATTATTTATGATAGAAATTGATGAGTGAGTTAAAAAAAGCTGGAGAAAAAAATGGTACTTACCGGGCATGTTAAAAACAATACCATCATATTGGATCAGCCGATTGAGCTGCCGGATGGCATCGCGGTAAAAGTAATGGTTTCCGGCAAACCGGATCAAAAATCTTCCGGTTTATGCGGCATTTGGCAGGATGATCGCCCTGCTGAAGAAATTGTCGATGAGATTATTTCCGCACGTTCAAAAGGCAAAGCAATAAAATTATGAAATACCTTTTTGATTATGTGGCTAAAAAGAAACCGAGAACTCACTAAATCACCAGTATAAATTTACCTCAATAACATTTTGCTTAAACCCATCAAATTCATTAATATTTGAACTAAAGTTTGAAATTACAATCGAAACCTATATAATATTCAATAAAGTCAGAGGTAATAATCGATGGGGAAAATAGATATTCTTAAAACGCTGCTAAAAGCTGATAAAGAATCAACAATCCCTTTTTATAGTAAAAATTATGGCTCCGCATATCTTGGAGATAGCCTTAAGATATTAAAGAATATAAATAATAATTGTATAAATTTAATTCTGACCTCCCCACCCTTTGCTCTAACCAGGAAAAAAGAATATGGGAATAAAAATGCTGAAGAATATGTAGAATGGTTCTTAAAATTCGCAAAAGAATTTAAAAGGATACTAACAGAAGATGGATCTTTAGTAATAGATTTAGGCGGTGCATACCTTCCCGGTTATCCAATTAGAAGTATTTATCAATTTGAATTGTTGGTTCGTTTATGTAAAGAATTAGATTTCAACTTAGCACAAGAATTTTTTCACTATAATCCGGCAAAGTTACCATCCCCTGCAGAATGGGTCAATGTTAGAAGAATTAGAGTAAAAGATTCGGTTAATATGGTTTGGTGGCTTTCGAAATCCGAATTTCCAAAAGCTGATAATAGAAAAGTATTAAAGCCATATAGTAAAAGTATGAAATCTTTATTAAAAAATGGATATAAGGCAAAACTTCGACCAAGTGGGCATGATATTTCCGAAAATTTCACTAAGGATAATAAGGGAGCTATACCTCCAAACTTGTTAGAAATTGCAAATACTGAATCAAATAGTTTATATCTTCGACAATGCCGCAAGGCTGATATCAAGCCTCATCCTGCGAGATTCCCAAAAGATTTTGCAACATTTTTTATTAATTTTCTAACCGATGAGAATGATATCGTATTAGACCCATTTTCTGGTTCGAACACAACTGGTTATACAGCCGAGATTTTATCCAGAAGATGGGTATCAATTGAAATTAAAGAAGAATATTTAGAAGGCAGTAAGTTTCGTTTTACTGAGCAGACTGATTTATTTGCGGATATAGATGATGCGAAGACACAAAAAATTTAAGCTTCTTGAAAAAATAATTCAGTCAATAAATGAAGATGGCTGGAACGTATTTTATCTATCCAATCCTCAATTTCATCCATTTCGATTAAAGATATACAGAGCCGACGAAAGTTATAATGTCAAAATTTATATTTGGCATGTGACACACGGTGGTGGCCTAAAGAGACCCGCCCACGAATATAGAATTCAAATTACTGGTGTAGAACAATTTGAACGAGAAATCGGCGGCAAAACCCTGATTCTCGGATGGTGGGAAGAAGGCGGTGTGTTTGCGGGTTTTGATTACAATAAGCATGTCAGAAAACTCGGTTTTTCACCTTCGATTCAGATTAAAGAAGAGGCCTTGAGGAAAGCTTATCTCAATGGCTTTGCGCCTTCCATAAAGGAAAACCAGGAAATAGCGATCGCTTTCAGACCGGACTTTCTTGTTGAATATCTTCGGAATTTAGAATCCTTGCATACTTTTGGCGAATCAGTTGAAGATTATAGCGTTTTAGAAAATCTTTCTGAAAAACCAACGGAAATCAACAATGAATATCTTCGAAGAGTAAGTGAGTCCAGGAGAGTTACCGTCACAAATGTTACTAAAAAAGTTCGTGATAATCGTTTTAAATCCCGTGTACTAACTGCCTACAACAATCAATGTGCCTTTTGCGGCATTCAACTAAGATTGATAGATGCTGCTCATATTTTACCCGTGAGTTATGAAGCAAGCACTGATGAAACTTCAAATGGATTGGCTTTATGCACATTACATCATAGAGCCTATGATAAAGCACTGGTAACTTTGAATAATGATTATCAAATTATATACAGCGAAGTAAAAATGGAAAAGCTGCAAGAAATTGGTTTAGATAGTGGGATGGATAAATTTATAAAAGACTTAAGACCTTTCATTCATGTTCCACCTGCAATAAATGACAGACCTCATATTAATTATACCCTAAATCTGCAACAAAAAAAATAAAAAGGTGCTCCAAATGTTTGT
>CAYVDX010000249.1:0-5892 GCA_964450485.1 uncultured Calditrichaceae bacterium | reverse complement strand
ATGCCGGTGTTACTTTGACCGGCAGGGATGCCGGTGTTACTTTGAGCGCAGCGACATGCCAAATTCAATGCGCCGTGGTTCGTGAAAACGGCTGGGATCCTTCAACGCCGCACGATCCACCTGCGGGAATTGCGAATAGTCCGGCGATCCGGTAGTGGGAAAAACAAATCCATTTACAAAATGCTCGTTAAAAAGATTAAATGTTCGCAAAAAAACGCTCAATTTTTTACCGGCCAGCGTAAAATATTTCTCCGCCCGCAGATCCACCAGGGCAAAACTGCTTTTGCGCCCCGAATTGGTTTCCAGATCCGCGTTAAATCCGGAACCGATGGCCGGCGTGTACGGTTGGCCGCTGCCGATTTTTACAATCGTGCTGATGGAATAACTGCCTGGCTTGGCGAAAATTGCCGTGGCGTTCAGCGTATGTCGCTGATCCCAATTGAAGGGAATATCGCGGGGGCGCGAATCCTTGCCGGCCTGGGCGCGATTAGCGGTTTCTTCGGGATTGCTGGAATTGCCGCGCGCCACTTGCAGGGTGTAATCCAATGTGGTGCTGATGGGCCCGACCGGGTGTTGATCCAGCGCCACGGTAAACCCGTAAACGCTGCCAAAATCGATATTTGTAAACCGGGCGTAATCCGCGACATTATACGTGGTGATGAATTCCACGCCCAACAAATCGCGGATATCCTTGTAAAAAAGGGTCAGTTCCGCGCCCAAAAAGCCGGTCAGGGCCTGCTTCAACCCGAATTCGTACTGCACGGTTTTTTCCGGTTTTAAATCCGGGTTGCCGCGAATGCCATAGTTGATTCCACCCTGTTGGAGCCGGTTCAGCACCGAATAATCCGCGTTGTTGTAGAGATTTCCCAGTCCCGGCATTTGGTAAAAATGACCGTAAGAGGCGTACACCGAAGCGGTTGACGAAAGCGGAAAGCTCAATCCTAGCCGCGGGGCCAGCGCTGTTTTTGCCATTGTGGTGACCGGCAGCGATTGCGGCGCGCCGCTAATGGCATTGGCCGGATTGCGCAAATCGCTGGGAACGGTTGAGCGGGCATCGAAATATTCCAGCCGCGCGCCGCCCCTGACCACGATATTTCCCCACTCCACGCGATCCTGCAGATAAGCGGCTATCTGCACGGGATGATACGTTTGAATCCCCGGCAATTCCGGGGGGCGGCGTTCGATGGCCTGCAAGGTTTGCACGCCGTCAACCGTGGTGGAAATCAGGTAACCGGGCGACCCGAAAGACATTTCCGCGGTTTGGAATTCAACGCCGCTTTCCACCAGGTTGGTGCGATTGGCCTGCCAGGTCAGGTTGGTTTTGATCACCGCCATGTTGGTTTCCTGCTTGAACCGGCCCAAATCCACGCCCTGAACCAGCGCGCCATCTTCAAAATTGACATCGCCGCGAGGCGCGCCGGCGGTTAGGTAGCGCGGATCGCCGACGTCTTCGAAAACGTAATCCGTGAACTTGAAATAATTGTGCCGTAAACTCAATTTATAGAACACTTTATCGGAAAGGGTATGGGTCCAGTCAATGCCGTGTGAGAGGGAAAAGGTACGCTGGGTTTTGATGCCGTCCGGGTTCAATCGAAACGCCTGGCTGTAATTTTGGCGTTCGATGTCATTCAAAATCGCCTGGTAGCTGATTTGCACGCTGGAGATTGCCCGGTTGGTAATCTTGAACTGGCCGCTGTATTCGCGGGAGTCGGACATGGGCACTAAAGCGCCGTCGCCGGTGGGATTAAAATGGCGCGTTTCAAAATTGCTGGTATCGGTGGGCAAAAAGCGCCGCTCTCCGAACAAATAGCCGTCATTCAAAAATCGCCGTCCGCTGATCAAAAACGTCGTCTTCGGCAAAAAAGTGGGGCCGCTCAGGGTCAATTGCAGGCTCTGTTCGGCGGTGGGGCTGAAATTCCGGTTATGCGGATAGCGCGTTTCATCCGAGGTGTAATTGTCGCCGCCGTAAATTTCTCCGCTCCATTCGAATTTATCTGAGCCAGAGCGCAGCACGGTGTTCACCACGCCGCTCATTGCCTGGCCGTATTTGGCGTCAAAAGTGCCGCTGATGACCTGCACTTCTTCGATTACGGAGCGATCCAACTCCAAAATAGAAGCATTGTTATATGGGTTATTCACGGTTACGCCTTCGACCTGAAATTGCACTTCGCCCAGTCTGCCGCCGCGAAAATGCCCGTCCACCACGCCGGCTTGCAAATTGACAATTTCCGTGAGATTTTGCAGCGGCAATTGCTCCAATTCCTCTTTGTTCACGCTGGCCACCGAACTGGTAAGGTTGAATTCCACCAACGGTTTTTCCGCCGTCACGACAATTTCGTCGCTTTCAACCGCTTCTTCGGCCAGCCGGACGTCTAAGCGGGTAGTTTTATCCGCGGAAATACGCACATTTTCGATCACTTTGGTCTGGTAGCCGATGTAAATAAAACGCACCGTGTAAGTTCCCGAGCGAATATTCAGCACCAAGAAATAGCCGTCCTGATCGGTGGATGCGCCCATTTGTGTGCTTTCGACGATCACATTTGCCCCGATCAGCGGCTCGCCTTTTGTGTCGGTCACCAAACCGGAGAGTTTCCCGGTGGTTTGGGCAAACGTGCTTCCCAAAAAGGGTAGCAGCATCCCCATAAAACTGAGAAAAAAGATCATTTTTTTTGCAAAAACGGAGCACCCGTTTGTTTCTCGAACCATTTTTATACCCGACTTACAATAATTTTCAGACGCCTGCCAAAGCAAGCGCCTGAGTTTTGAAAGGAGGTTTTTGTTTATTTGAGCAGCACCATTTTGTTGGACTGGCTCTTCAGGAGTTGTCCGGTTTGGGCATTTTCAACCTGTATTTGGTAAAAATAAATACCGGAGGACAGATTGCCGGCGTCAAATACCTGGATGTGTGAACCGGCGGTTTGGCGTGTTTTTGCAACCCGGGCAACTTCCTGCCCCAACAGGTTGTAAACGATCAAATTAACATCGCCGGAAAACGGGATGGCATAGCTGATTGTCGTCGCGGGATTGAAAGGATTTGGGAAATTGCCGTACAGCTCGATCGTTTTGGGTAAATTTGCGCCGGGTTTATCGCCGATTGCCGTCAGGCCGGGATCCATAAACATCCACGCGCAGGCCGGTCCCCAATCCCATTCCCGGAACCACCAGGTGCGGGAGCCGTAATCATTGAGCGGATCGTCGAAGGAATCGCCGTCAGCCAGCATAACGCCCATAAACAGCAGCCGGTCGCCCAAGTCTGCCGGATAGCCCAGCGCTGTCAAATCCAGCTTTATTTCAATCACGTAGCCTTCGTCAACATCGGTATTTTCGTTGACGGTTGTCGCGCCTTTTAACCCGATTTGAAATTCCGCCGCGCCCTGGCTTTGCAGCAAGGGAAGCGCATCGAGTCCGGTTGGGTTTCCGTCTGTATCAAAAGTCGCCGTGAGTTGCAGAAATTCCAATTCATTATCCGCATTCAGCGAATCGCGGTGGGCGATCATAAATTTTACGCCGTCGATTTGATCAAAAACCGCGGTTCCCTGGACTAACTGATCGCGTACATCCGCGCCGAGATAAAGGAAATGATCCCGGAAAAATACTTTGATGGTTGCGTCGGCCGGGTCGAGGACGGGCGGGCGGGGATTGCCGTTGATTTCCGGCTGAAACTGTCCGCTGCGATAGGGACCCACGCCGGGATACGAGCTTCGCACATCCGCGTCGTCCCATCGAATATTGAAGCTGTAGGCGTTTGCCCAATAAGCATCGCTGAGATCGCCGTCGATAACCGGCGCCGGGGAGTTGATCCCGTTCGGTACCCGCACATCCGGCCCCGTTGAAGGTGTTGCGCCGGAATTGACGGTCACATCCGGCCGGACGCGTACTCGTCCGACATTATCGGTATTGGCATTTCCCCAGGGGCTTTGCCAGGAAGTGCGTTCGGAGCTGACCCGGCTGGGATCTCCGCCAAAAATCCAGTCCCCGTCCCAAATTGAAAAATTCAATTCGATGACGTCGCCTTCCGGTCGTGTGGCGTCGTAGCCCAGGGAATCCAGGCTGATGCGCATTTCCACAGTCCAGCCGTTGTCTGGCGCGCTGTCGTCATTGGAAATGCCGTCGATTACCGTGCGGGCGTCCCAGGCGGCGCGTTGCCCGGCGGTGCGGGTCGTGTCGTTAAAATTTCCCCACCGGCCGATAAACCGCGGCGGCGCGCCGGGCGCCACCTGTGCATCGATGTTCACATACCACCAGCTATAGAAAAATTCAGTGGCGTCGGTCGGACGATTCTCACTTGCCCGGTTTTTGATCGACATTAAAATCGCGTCCCAACGGGCCCAATCCTGGGTGCCGCCAATGGATGAGTCGGGAATATCAAAACCCAGCCACAGGTAATTATCCGGCGTTACCAGGAATTTTACCGTCGCATTGGTGGGATCGGTAATTGCATCCGGCTGAAATTCCGCCCGCCAGCCGCTGGTGGGCAAGCCGGTTCTTTGTCCATATATAATTTTCAGCGATTCCGCGCTGTTCCAAACCGATTCATTCAAAACACCGTCCAATGACATGGCCGCGCCCGCTGTGGAACGCGCCCAAATGACATCGTTGCCTTCGCGCGGCACGGTTTGCGCCGCTGCAAACGCGATCAAAAGCAGTAAAAACATGCTGGTATTCGCAAAGATAGACATTTTTTTCATAAAAGACCTCCGGGTAAAATGGTGAAATAATGGATGTTATGTAACCCATTTTTCTAAAAATGAAGCTCCACGGAAAAGCGGTGGACATTGTTCAACCGGCCCCAATCGGCATACGCGTAATCGATGGAAAGCGGGGCGGCAGCTGAAAAAAAATATACAAATCCGGCCCCAAAAGTAAGGCCTTTTTCCGCCTCATCCTCAAACAGCGCCTGGTAACCGCTTCGCAGAAAAAAGCGTTTTCGAAAGCCATATTCCATGCCAAAGCTGATATTTTCGGTGTTGTCATTGGGATGCCGCGCTTCCACCGTCGCGGTGAGTTGCGTCATCTCCTGGCGGAGCAGTTCCAGCGCCATGCCGAACCGGAATAAAAGCGGCAAATCCCATTTGTCGGTTTGTAAGTTGGCAAAAATATTGGCGTTATCGCCCCAAAGATTGGGGTCAAAATCATAGTTGATAAAGGCGTCTTTGCCGGCAAATTGCAATTTCGGACCAAAATTTGCTATGCTGACGCCCAACACCAGACGGTCAAAATCCGTGCGGAAGCGCATCCCGATATCAAAGGCAATTGTTGAAGCGGTCATGTGCCAGATCTGCTGCCGGATGTATTTGGCGGAAACGCCCAGACTGAAACGGTCGGTGAGGGCGCGGGCGTAACTCAAACCCATGGCAAAATCGATGGCGCTGAAAAGTTCGCCGGTGCCTTCCGGCTCAAATTCGGTGCGCACTTTCATGTCGGGCAAGGAAAGTGCGGTAAAGCTCAAACCTAATGCGCCGAAATTGCCTGCCTGCAGCACCACTGTTGCGAAATCAAAGCTTGTTCCGGCAAGCCACTCCGTGTGAACAAAATTTGCCGCGCCGCGGGAACCGGCATGGGTCAAACCTGCGGGATTCCAGTAGATTGCAGTTGCGTCATTAGCCAGTGCCACGTACGCCCCGCCCATGCCAATGGCGCGCGCGCCTACCGGAATTTTCAAAAATTGCGCCGCCGTGGTGCCGCTTTTGGTCAAGCCGCCGGTTGTTTGGGCAAACAGACCTGAAATGAAAATTTTTGTCAAAATGATGGCGAAATATAGTGATTTCGGTTTCAAAATTTAAGTTTAACCTTGTTTTTTTTATTGGTTTAGACAAGCAAGGATGCTTGTCCTACGGTTAGACAAGCAAGGATGCTTGTCCTACGGTTAGACAAGCAAGGATGCTTGTCCTA
>CAYVDX010000248.1:3557-5942 GCA_964450485.1 uncultured Calditrichaceae bacterium | reverse complement strand
CGGCAAGGCGTTGCTTTCCAGGGCGCTTTTTCGCCGGGTTAGCTCGCGCGCTTTTTTGGCCGCTTCCCGGGAATGCGCCGAGGTAATGCACTTATCAATAATTTTTTTCCCAAAGGAGGGATTCTGTTCCAAAAATTCGGAGAGCTTTTCATTCGTAATCGACTCCACAATGCCGCGTACCTCGCTGTTGCCCAGCTTGGTTTTTGTTTGCCCCTCAAACTGCGGCTCCGCAACCTTGACGCTGATAATGGTGGTAATTCCTTCCAGGGTGTCCGACCCCTGGAGAGAAACTTTTTTGAGCAAATTGTTTTTATTGCCATAATTATTCAGCGTTCGGGTCAACGCGGATTTGAAACCGCTCAAATGGGTGCCGCCTTCAACGGTGTTGACATTATTACAATAGGTAAAAATGTTCTCGTTGTATGAATTATTGTATTCAAAGGCGATTTCCACGGTGACGTTTTCCCGCTCATCTTCGATATAAATCGGCTTGTGGATGGCGATTCGGTTTTGATCCAAATAGCGCACAAATTCCACCAACCCGCCTTTGTAATGAAACACTTCCTCTTTGGGTTTGCCGTTTTCTTCCTCGCGTAAATCCCGCAAAACAATTTTTAATCCTTTATTTAAAAACGCTAAATCGCGAAGCCTGCTGGCCAGGGTGTCGAAATTGTACTGAATTTTTCGAAAAATCTCCGAATCCGCCTTGAAAATCGTTTTGGTGCCGCTTTTTTTGGTTTTGCCTTTTTTGGCAACCTGGGCGCGCGGCACGCCGCGGTCATATTCCTGAATCCAAATATTGCCATCGCGGGAAACTTCGACCCGGCACCATTCAGATAACGCATTCACAACCGAGGCCCCAACGCCGTGCAAACCGCCGGAAACCTTGTACGTCGATTTGTCAAATTTGCCGCCGGCGTGAAGCACCGTCATAATCACTTCCAGCGCGGATTTTTTGGTCTCTTTATGAACATCAACCGGAATGCCCCGACCGTCATCCTCGACGATAATGCGCTCATCTTCGCCAATGGTCACCACGATTTGTTTGCAGAAGCCGGCCATGGCTTCATCAATGCTGTTATCCACAATTTCATAAACCAGATGATGGAGTCCGCGCAGCGTCACGTCGCCGATATACATCGCCGGGCGTTTGCGAACCGCTTCAAGGCCTTTTAAAATCTGGATGTTTTCCGCGGAGTAATCGTTACCCTGCTGCTTTTTCTTCTTGTCTGTCATAAACCTAATCCCTTTTCCTTATTGAACCGTTTCGTAAAGAACAAATTTTATATTTTTGGTACTCTGACAAATTTTGTAGCGAGACAACGCATTGTAAGGGCGAACGGCCGTTCGCCCCTAAAAAAATTTGATTTCAGAGATCGCTTTTTTGCCCACTTTCCGATTGATTTTTTGAATAATCTCGTGCTTAAAATACGGCAGCTCGCTTCGCCAGACGTCGCTGTCAACTTTTACCATCATCACGCCATCGACAACTTTAACCGGCTCTGTGTGACGCGCAATTTCCTTGCCGACACTCACATCCCAAAACGCAATGGCAAGATTTTCCTGAAACCGATCCTTCATCCCGATCGATTTGAAAAATGCCATGATGGCATTGCGCATGTGGGTTTCCCGGCCGTTTCTTCTTGCCATTTTTCCGCCCGGTTTGTTGATGACGATTTTTACGCCTCTGCCCGAATGATCTGTCCGTTTTCGACGGCAAAGTAACTTGTCGGCGTATCAAAATGCTGCACTTTATCAAAAAAGTTGCGCGATGTGGTTGTCACAAAAACCTGCCCGATCGCGCTCAATTGTTCCAGCATCTGCCGAATGCGTTGTGCATCCAACTCGCCGAAAATATCATCAAACAACAGGATCGGCGTCTGGTGCTGCTGTTGTTCTAAATGATGGTATTCCGCCAATTTCAACGAAATCACAAATGTTTTATGCTCTCCCTGGCTGGCATATATCTTCATCGGTTGACCGTCTAATAAAAACAGTAAATCATCCCGGTGCGGGCCCACCATTGTTGCGCCGTATTCCCGTTCCTGCGTGCGTTTTTTCTCGAACATTTGCCGGTAAGCGGCGGCCAGCATTTCGGGGTTTTCCGCTTTTACGTTGCACTGATAGCGGATTGTTATTTCAGCGCCCTTGCTGCTCAATGCCTGGTAATTTTGGCAAACGGATTTGCTCAATTCCGCCGCCGCGTCACGCCGTTTACTTATAATTTCCGTGCCGTGTTTGATCAAATTTTCTTCCCACGAGAGCAGGAGTTGTTTGTCAACCATGTCGCTTTGCAACAACAAATTGCGCTGGCGCAGGGAGCGATTATATTGAATCAAACTGTTCAGGTAAAGTTTGCTGGATTGAGAGAGCAGCACGTCCAAA
>CAYVDX010000248.1:0-3547 GCA_964450485.1 uncultured Calditrichaceae bacterium | reverse complement strand
CGCAACTGCGGGCTTCCTTGGGAAAGCGCCAGGTCGGCGGGGAACAGCAGAACAATCGGAACATCGCCGATGTATTCCGAAAATCTTTGCACTTTGTGGCCGTTTTTTGTCAAGCGTTTACCGTCATCAAGTGAATAAGCGATGGTGGAACGTAAAGACTGCCCTTGCCCGTTAACAAACGATCCCCGCACTCGACACATCGACGTGTTTTTCAAAATCAAATGTTTATCAGCTTTTGCACGAAAACTTTTTGTCAACGCCAGGTAATGAATCGCTTCTAAAATACTGGTTTTTCCGGCGCCGTTTTCTCCATGGATCACATTCACGCCATTGGAAAACGCAATTTCCGCGCGTTCATAATTTCGAAAATTTAATAAATTCAAATGATTCAGTTGCATTTCCTTAATCAAATCTGCCTGCTTGCCACTCCATTCGCTCACTTGTTCGTTGTTCGTAATGAGTCTTCATCTGCTCGGCCTGTTTTGCTAAAATCCGGCGTCGTTCTTGAATCGGAAGACGCAGGAATTCCGAATGGGATTTCGTATCTACACTTTTATTATCCGTCAATTCTTGCAAAAAATGATAAGCTCGAGACAACTCCCTTTTTGGCAATTTTCTGACCAGTTCCTGAACACGGGAATAAGTAATTGATTCCATTGATGACTCCTTCATAAAAAAGTCAAAATTAATCCAGCCGGATTGGCATCAGCAGCATCAGTTGTTCTTCGTTTTCCGGCGTATTTTCCGGCTCCACCAGCACGGCGGAGTCCGGGCGAACGAGTTGGAGCATCATCATTTCCGAATCAACATGGCGCAGCACATTTTGCAAATAGCGGCAGTTAAAACCGATTGAAAAAGTGTCGCCGGAAAAATCACAGGGAATTTCCTCGGTTGCCTCGCCGCCGTAATCCATATCTTCCGCCTGAATTTGCACGTGATCCGCGCTGATGTTCAACACCACTTTTGCGGTGATCGGGTTGGAAAACAGCGACACCCGCTTCACGGACGCCAAAAAATCCTGGGTATTGATCGACATGGAAAAGTTGGTTTCCGTGGGAAGCACCTGGTGATAATCCACATAAGTTTCTTCGATCAAACGCGCATAAAGTTGGGTATTTTCCATGTGAAAACGCGCATGTTTGCCGCCAAGCATCAGCGCGGTCAAGCCCTGGCCTTCGAGATTGCGCAATACAAAATTCAGGGCCCGGGTGGAAATAATCGCATCCAACTGATCTTCGGGCAATGCGTCATCCCGGTATGTCAGCATTCCCAGGCGATGCCCGTCCGTGGCAATGCCGCGGATGGCATTGTCGCCGATTTCAAAAAAAACGCCGGTCAACGCCGGGCGAAGTTCATCCGAGGAACAGGCAAAGATCGTTTTATCGATCAGCCGGCGCAACACGTCATTGGGCAGCACGATTTCCTTGATTTCGTCCAACTGCGGGCGATTGGGAAATTCCGCCGGATTCTCGCCGCCGATTTTATATTTTCCAAAATCCGAATTCAGCTTGAGGCGAAAATTTTCGTCGGATTCAAATGTCAGCATGACGTTGGGCATTTCGCGAATAATATCGTGCACGAGCCGACCCGGCAGGGCGATGCGCCCTTCTTCTTCAATATCCGCGCGCACGTTGGAAACAATGGTGATCTCTAAATCGGTCGCCACAAGTTCCAGTTGCCCGCCCTCCGCGACAAACAAAATATTCTGGGTCATGGTGATGGTGGAGCGTTGGGGAATGACGCTGGCAACCTTCTGTACCGCTTCGTAAATCTCGTCTCTTTGGATGCTAAATTTCATGCTTTTTCTCCGCAGGATTTTTTCTTGTGAAAACTTTCTAAATTAATGAAAAGTTGCTGTTTTTCCAAACAAAATCTGTGGAATTACCCGTCAAAAGCGCCGTAAAAAATCGCCAAAAGCGAAATGAACCCGCGGTTGTTTTTAGTAAACTTTTGTATAGCAAAATATTGCCTGACAATACCTTTTGCAAGCAGTTTTTTATTTTTCAGCCATAAAAAATAAGGCTCATATTGCGGAATATGGAAAAAAACTTGGCCGCTCATCAAATTCCCGCATTCAGGAGTACTCAGCATGAGCGTTGTCTGTTACGCAAAAATGCAAAATCTTCAAAAAACGAACCAAAATCGTTTGCGGAACGATCCGGCGGCGTTTATATTAATGCTACCAAACGAAAACAGTTTTTCTTTTAGTGCAACTATTTGAAAGCGGATTTGCGAATGTTTAATCGAATTTTCTGGATCAATCGCATCGAAACGGGTTGGCGGCAGCGATCGGTGATCTGGCTTTCCGGCGTACGGCGAGTTGGCAAAACCGTCCTATGTCAATCACTGCCGGATATTGTTTATTTTGATTGCGAATTGCCGCGAACCCGGAGAATGATGGCGGATCCACAAGCATTTTTAGAACAATACAGCGAAAAACGCATTGTTTTGGATGAAATTCATCGGTTGCCGAATCCGTCCGAGTTGTTGAAAATTGCCGCGGATCATTATCCTCAAACCAAAATTTTGGCCACCGGCTCTTCCACGTTGGGCGCTTCGGCGAAATTCCGGGATACGCTGACCGGGCGCAAATATGAAATCTGGCTCCCCCCCATGATTTCACAAGACCTTTCGGATTTTCAACAACCCGGTCTGCAACGACGGTTTTTGCGCGGGGGACTGCCGCCGTTTTTTTTAGCGGAAACCCTGCCGGAGCGCGATTTTCAGGAATGGATGGATGCATACTGGGCAAAAGACATTCAGGAATTGTTTCGCCTGGAACGCCGTCATTCGTTTCAAACATTTGTCGAATTGCTGCTGGTGCAAAGCGGCGGCATTTTTGAGGCGACCGCCTTTGCAAACCCCTGCGGCGTCAGCCGTCCGACGATTTCCAATTACCTGAAAGTGTTGGAGTCAACATTTGTCGCCCATGTGATTCGCCCCTTTAGCACGAACCGGCAAAAAGAAATCATATCCGCGCCAAAAGTTTATGGCTTTGATACGGGTTTCGTGTGCTATTACCGCGGGTGGACCGAATTGCGGTCACAGGATTTTGGCGAGCTTTGGGAACACTGGGTGTTAAACGAATTACACGCACACATCCCGCGCCGCGATATTCGTTATTGGCGGAACAAACGCGGGAATGAAATTGATTTTGTGTTGACGCGACGCGGGAAAGCGCCGGTTGCCATCGAATGTAAGTGGTCGGCGGCGCATTTCCGCCCCAAAAACATGAAGGCATTCCGGCGGTTGTATCCGGAGAGTGAATTGCTGGTGGTTGCAAATGACGTGGAACGCCGGTTTACGCGTCATTACGATCAAATCCAGGTTCATTTTGTTTCCCTGTCGGCGTTAATTCGGCTTGTGACCTAACCCGCCCCCCCAATAGTCAATGACCGGACATGAACCTTTTGAAATGGATTTTTATTATTTTTCCCACATTTGGCAAATGGGGCGGTTTTGTATTATCTTTTCGTTTCAGTACCGGACAATTGATCGGTAATATGTCACTCCTACGGCGTTTCTTTGTCCTGGGGCGGCGATATGG
>CAYVDX010000247.1:0-5946 GCA_964450485.1 uncultured Calditrichaceae bacterium | reverse complement strand
CCAATCGATTTCGCATTTTTTATGGCGTTTTGGTGTACTGCATGGTCGTGATTGCCGCGATCAGCTTGTATCGCTTTGCCGGTTCCGTCACGGATGAAAATATTTTCAGCACCACCCCGGGCGATTTATACATCACCAAGCCGATGATCGCGCAATTGATCGATGACACAGGCGACTCGGATGACATCGCCGTGCAAAACGCATCGATTGACACGGTTCGCGTCGGCGATTTGCTGCTTTCGATCAATAATCGAACCATCAGCAAACCGGCCCGGCTGCGCAAATATTTAGCCAAACTGCCGGCGGATGAGCAAATCGAATTGATCGTATTTCGCCCGGCGGTCGCGCGGGAATTAACTTTCCGGCTGCCGAAAAGCAGCATCCCGGACAGCGGTTTTCGCAAAATCCCCTCCACGGTTTTTGTCATCCAGGTCACCGAAGGCGGCGCATCAGATCGCGCCGGGCTGCGCGTCGGCGACCTGATTTACCGCATCAACGATCAGCGATTTAAGGATCAGTTCGAAGCGCAAAAAATTTTGATTTTTGCTCAAAGCGGGAACACCGTTGCTTATGATATCATCCGCAATAACAAGGCGTTGACATTGACGATTACCCTTGCCAGCGCCGGCATTCGCCTGACTGCGCTGATGATGGTCTTTTGCGGATTGGTTTTTTGGGGCGTGGCTTTTTTTGTGGCCTTTCAACGCCCCCGGTTCCCCGCTGCCCGCCTGATGGGATTGGCCTTCCTAACAATCGGTTTTTTTATGATCGTTTTTTACCCCGCGGTTTCAGAACGCTTTGCCGCCAGTGATTATTTTATCCTGGGCCGAGACATTCTCGTCATCCTGTGTGTTTTATTCAGCTTTCCATTAGGGCTGCACCTGGATCATTATTTCCCGGTGGCGCGTGATGAATTGTTCAAACGAAAATGGATACTTTATGGCGCATATATACTGGCCGGGATAGCGATCATCCTGTTAGCGGTAACCAAAAATATTCAGTTTGTCGTTTTGGGAATTTTAGCGTTGTTCATCTACGTCAGGTTTTTGCCCTGGCTTTTCCGCAAGGAAAGAACCGAAGAATCAAAAAAACTCTCCAGGATAACATACCGCGCCTTTTTAATATTCCTGGCGATTTTTTCGCTGGACATTATCGGTTTGCTCATTTTAGAAGCATTGGGCGATCCGTCAGTTTCCACCTTGCCGCAGAGCAGCCCCTTTATTGAATTTATTCGCGGATATTTTGCCATTCCCCTAATGCTGATCCCGCTTTCATACCTGCTGACTATCGGACATTACCGATTGTTAAATATGGATTTACGCGTTCGGCGAAACATTCAATACAATGTTGTTTCGGCTGCCTGGGGCGCCGCGATGCTGTTGCTGCTTTTCGAGGTGTTATTCCGATTACCGGCAATGTCGCTAAACTTGCCCAACATCAAATTTCAAGGCTCATTTATCGAAGTGATGGAGCAGCCCATGACCATCCGGGAACGAGCCATGGCGGAAAAGCTGATTATTTCTTTTCTGGCAATCGCGGTTTTCGGCCTGCTGTGGTGGATTCGCCGGCGGGTGCAGGGCTTCATCGATAAAAAATTTGACCGGACGGAATATGACTATCGCAAAGCCGCCAGCGAGTTAGCCGAAGTGATGGGCGCACAATTTACCATGGAGGGCCTGGCACAGGGCATCGTCAGCAAATTAGCTGCATTAATGCAAGTGAAGCAAGTCGGGGCGCTCTTTTTTCGGAATGAACAGGTATGTTGCAGCTCGTATGTTTCCGGCATGCCCGAAGCGCAATGGAACCGTTTCTCTTCCCGGTTTAATGAACAAATTATCCAACTCATTCGATCAAATCGCTCAGATTATCGGTTTAGCACGGATTTTTTGCCGGATGATATTCAGGAAGAATTTGAATCTCAGGGTTTTAAACACATCATCGCCATTCGCTCAAAAGAAAAACTGGTGGGCACCCTGCTTTTCGGCGAAAAACGCTCGGAATCGCCCTTTCACAAGGATGACCTGGTGTTTTTATCCGCGGTTGCCAAGCAGGCGTCCGTGGCCATCGAAAACACTTTTTTATACGAAGAATTGGCCGAACAGGAGCGATTGAAACACGAACTGGAAATCGCCCGCCGCATTCAATTGGCCTCGCTGCCGCAGGCGACGCCCACGCTCGAGGGGCTGGATATTGCCGGCATCTCCATTCCCGCGCAGGAAGTCGGCGGCGATTATTTCGATTATTTGAATCACAAAGATTGCGACATTACCGTGATCATCGGCGACGTCAGCGGCAAGGGCACTTCGGCGGCGTTGTATATGTCGAAAGTGCAGGGCGTTTTGCGCTCGCTGCACGATTTCGGCTTGTCGCCGCGGGAACTGTTTGTTCGCGCCAATCAATTGCTCATCACGGATATGGAAAAACAGTCATTTGTGACAGCCATGGGGGCAACGTTTGAAACATCGGCAAATCACATGACGTTCGCCCGGGCCGGCCACCTGCCCCTTTACCACTTCCGCGCCCGCGGCGGTGTTGTGGAAATGCACACGCCCGGCGGTATCGGGCTTGGCTTGACGGCGTCGCGCAAATTTACCGAAGCGTTGGAAGAACAGCAAATCCACTACGAGACGAACGACATTTTTCTGTTCATCACCGACGGCATCACCGAGGCGCACAACGGTCAAAGCGAAGAATTCGGCGACGAGCAACTGCTGGAAATTCTCAAAACCAGCAATGGCGCGCCGGCAAAACGCATTCGCGATAAAATCGTCACCGCCGTAAAGCATTTTGCCGGCAACACCCCGCAGCACGACGATTTGACCATTGTCGTCGTCAAAGCGGTTTAGCCCGCCTTCTCACCATCCAATCCGTAAATGGACTACATCGTCAAATCGCAAAGGGATCATCCGATCCGATTCCCCGCCGCCAAAAACCATTTTGTTAAGAAATTCAAAATGAGTATGTTAAGTGCCAAAACAGCTTAAAAGTCGGCAAATGAGTGCTCAGCAGAAAAAAATCGGGTTTTACACGGCGGCGTCGATCGTTGTTGCGAACATGATCGGCACGGGTATTTTTACCAGCCTGGGATTCCAGGCAGCGGAAATCCCCTCGATTTTTCCACTCCTCATGCTGTGGATCGTGGGCGGCGTCATCGCCCTGTGCGGGGCGTTGACCTACGGCGAGCTTGGCGCGGCATTGCCACGTTCCGGCGGCGAGTACCATTTGCTTTCCCGGATTTATCACCCGTCATTGGGCTTTTTATCCGGCTGGGCTTCTGTAACCGTCGGTTTTGCAGCGCCTTCGGCATTAGCCGCAATTGCGTTGGCAACCTATTTAAAAACCGTCATTCCCGGGGTTCCCATTCAACATTTTGCGGCAACGGTCGTTATTGTTTTTACGATCATCCATTCAATCAGCATTCGATTCGGCAGCTATTCCCACAATTTTTTCACCGCGCTTAAAGTGTTGTTAATTTTAGTCTTTCTCTTTGCTGTGAGCACCGTTGAAAATGTCGAGCAGATCGACTTTCTGCCAAAAACCGGAGACCTGGGCCTGATCACCAGCCCCGGCTTTGCGGTCTCTTTAATTTATGTATCATTTGCGTACGCCGGCTGGAACGGTGCGATTTACGTGGTCGGCGAAATCGAAAAACCGCGGCGAAATTTGCCGAAATCGCTGTTTTTAGGCACGTTGCTGGTGCTGATTTTATACGTTCTGCTAAATTACGTTTTCCTTTACACCGTGCCGCTCGCCGATCTTTCCGGGAAAATTCAGGTTGGCTTTTTATCCGGGACAAAAATTTTTGGGGCAACCGGCGGCAAGTTGATGTCCGGCGTGATTTCAATTTTGCTCATTTCCACGGTGAGCGGGCATGTTTTTGTCGGGCCGCGCATCACCCAGGTGATGGGCGAAGATTACCACGCCCTGCGCGTTCTCGGCGTCAAACGGAAAAACGGCGTGCCGGTAAATGCCTTTATCTTCCAACTCATCATCACACTGATTTTGATCTATTCTTCCACCTTTGAGCAAATTATGGTTTATGCCGGATTTACGCTCAATTTAATCACCACGCTCACCGTTGCCGGTATTTTTGTGCTGCGCAAAAACGAACCCGACTTGCCGCGTCCGTATAAAACCTGGGGCTATCCGGTCATCCCGGCGCTTTTTCTGCTGATGAGCTTCTGGACATTGACATTTGTGATGATCGATAAACCGGTGGAGTCGCTAATCGGGTTAGGCGTGGTTTTATTCGGTCTGCTTGTTTATTTTATCAGCGAACACATAAGTAAGCGAACAAAAATAATTAATCACTATAGACAAAATGATTAACGACAAAATAATTCATATATCTTTTTGTTTTTAATCATTTTGTCATCCATTATTTTGTCTGTTTTAAATGTATCAATAATTGTGTTTAACGACTTAACGCAAAAACATCATTCTAAAAGAGGAGTTTGAATTATGAAGAAGAAAGCGGTTCTTTTTATGTTTCTTGTTTTGATGACGGCCTGTTCAACAGCGCAGCGCCAAACAGCCGCGTTGGTATTTCAATCGGATTTTGGGGTCAAGGACGCCGCTGTCGCCTCCATGAAAGGCGTGGCGTACGGCGTTTCGCCGGAATTAAATATGTTCGATTTAACTCACGAAATCCCGGCGTTTAATGTGTGGGAAGCGGCGCAGCGATTGGTGCAAACCGCGGAATATTGGCCGTCGGGAACGGTGTTTGTTTCCGTGGTTGATCCGGGCGTGGGCACGAAACGAAAATCCGTGGTGCTCAAAACCAAAACCGGGCATTTCTTTGTCACGCCGGACAACGGTACGTTAACCCTCGTCGCCGAACAAATGGGCGTTGCCGCCTTGCGCGAAATTGACGAAGCGGTGAACCGTTTGAAAAATTCCGAACAATCCTACACCTTCCACGGCCGCGATGTTTACGCGTACACCGGGGCTCGACTGGCCGCCGGCGTGATCACTTTTGAACAGGTTGGGCAACTGCTGGACCCGACGGTCGTCTCGATTCCCTATCAAAAAGCCGCGGTTAAAGACGGCGTGGTTTACGGCAACATACCGATTTTGGACATCCAATACGGCAACATCTGGACAAACATCGACCGGGAAACCTTCAAAAAACTCGGTCTGAAATTCGGCGACAACGTATCCATCAAAATTTCCAACGGCGATGAAATTGTTTGGGACAGCACGCTTCCTTATTTTGCCACCTTCGGCGGCGTGGCGGTGGGACAGCCGCTGCTGTATCTGAATAGTCTCAACAATGTTTCGCTGGCCATCAACCAGGGGAGTTTTGCAAAAACCTACGGCATTGCTTCCGGCCCGAAGTGGAATGTTGAAATTCGCAAAGAATAAACCAATTTGATATAAAGGAGAATTTCATGAGTGAAAAAAACACAGGCGTTTTTCAGATAAAATCATGGGATGAAAAACCGTTTAAAGAAGCTGAAGACGGCATAAAATTGACCCATGCGCATGTCACCCAAGCCTATGAAGGCGTTTTGAGCGGGGAATCAATCGTTGAATATATCATGACATACTGCAGTGACGGGTCCGCAAACTTTGTGGGAATGGAATTTTTTACCGGGAAAATAGGCAGCCTGTCGGGAAGCGCCGTTTTTCAGCATAGCGGCACATTCGAGGGCGGCACGGCAAAAAGCAGTTGGGTCGTCGTTGAAGGCGCCGGCTCGGAAGGCTTGTCTGATTTGCAGGGATCCGGTTCCTGTTCAGCCGCACATGGCGAAGAAGCGTCGTATCGCTTTGAGCATAGCCTAAAATAAATGGCTTAATACGTATTTTTCACAATACACGACAAAACTTTGCGGCCCACGAAATACAAAAAAAATAAAAAAACGAAAAGTATCCTCAATTTTTTAAATTCTTTCTTCAGTACCGGACACTTTTCATTAACACCGCCCCGGAACGCCGGGGCGGTGA
>CAYVDX010000246.1:0-5948 GCA_964450485.1 uncultured Calditrichaceae bacterium | reverse complement strand
CGCTGCCGTTGGTGATGTATCAACCGACTTACCGGGGCGCGATCACGGAAAGCACCGAAATTCGGGTTGCCTATGATGACAATTACATTTATATGTCCGGACGGCTCTACCAAAAAAATCCGAAAGATATTCGCGCAAATTCCCTCTATCGCGATCGCTACAGCGGCGACGATACCTTTGCCATCGTGCTGGATTCCTTTAATGACAACGAAAATGCACGCTGGTTTTTTGTCAATCCATTAGGCACGCGCTATGATTTTGCCGTTTCCAACGACGCGGTGGGTGGATTTAACGCGGTCAATACCGACTGGAACACTTTTTGGGATGTTGCCACGTCCATCACGGATGATGGCTGGTTTGCTGAAATTCGGATTCCCTTTTCGAGTCTCGGTTTTCAGGACGACAACGGGCAGGTGGTGATGGGGCTGATCGTTTATCGCTTTATCGCGGTTTCCAACAGCCGTTATATTTTCCCGGATATTTCTCCAACCTGGGATCGCGGCTCCAACAAACCGTCGGTCGCACAGGATGTTTTGCTGGAAAATGTTTACAGCAAAAAACCGGTTTACATTACGCCATATCTTTTGGGCGGTGTAAACCAACGCTCCGCTTTTAACGATAACACTGGGCAATACAAGTTGGAAACAGACCGCACCAACGAAGCGGGTCTGGATATTAAATACAATCTCACTTCCAACCTGACACTCGATGTTACTGCCAACACCGATTTTGCACAAGTTGAAGCCGATGATCAGCAAATTAACCTGACCCGGTTTTCCCTGTTTTTTCCGGAAAAGCGCCAATTTTTTCAGGAGCGCGCCGGCATTTTTGATTTCCGTCTCGGCGGGGTCAGCCGGTTATTTCACAGCCGTCGGATTGGCTTGAATGACGGACAGCCCATTCGGATTTACGGCGGCGCGCGCATTGTCGGTCGGCTGGGAAAATGGGATTTGGGATTTTTAAATATGCAGACCGCCAAAACAGACACGTTGCCATCGGAAAATTTTGGCGTGTTTCGGCTTCGCAGAAATGTCATCAACGACAATTCCGACATCGGCACCATGCTCACCACTCGCCTGGGCGATGATGGAAATTACAACCTGGCCTATGGGGTCGATGCCTCCCTGCGGCTTTGGGGCGATGATTACCTGACCGTCAAGTGGGCGCAAACGCTTGAGAAGGAAATGATCGCAAATCATCGGTTCGACGCACTGGACGCCAGCCGTTTTTTTGTTTCCCTGCAGCGGCAGCGCTTTGAAGGATTGGCGTTTGAAGCGACCCTTTCCCGGTCCGGAAAAGATTTTAACCCGGGGATTGGCTTTGATACGCGGCGCGATTTTTTATTCGCGTTTAACGCCTTGAATTATCAATGGTTTATGAAAAACAATCCCTCGGTTCGCAAGATTTGGTTCGGCAATTATTTTAACGCATATTTTCGAAATGAAGACAACACTGTCGAATCCGCATCCATTCAACCATTTGTGCTAATTGAGGCCAATAACGGCGGCTCTGTTCAGCTCTTGAGCAATCATTTTTACGAAGACGTCCGGGCGGGGTTTTCGCTGTCTGATGTGGTCAATGTCCCGGTTGGAAAATATTGGTTCCATGAAGCGGGGCTATCGCTTGGCGCGCCCGCGGGATGGCAACTGCGCACCCGCCTCACCGCGAAAACCGGCAGTTTTTACGATGGCAAAAAACATACCCTGCAAATTGCGCCCTCCTGGAATCTTTCCCGGCATTTGGCGTTGAGCGGCTTTTATGAACTCAATTTGTTGCGTTTTAAAACCCGGCGTCAGTCGGATCAGATTCATCTTGCCCGGCTGCGCGTCAACACGGCATTGAATAATCTTGTTTCGCTAAACGGATTTTTGCAATACAGCAGCAACGCCGATTTAATCAGCATTAATGCGCGTTTTCGCTACAATTTTTCCGAGGGAAACGATTTGTGGCTGGTGTATAACGAAGGATTGAATACGGAACGAACATTGACTGAATTTCCATCAAACCGGCGTTTGCCCCTGACGGATAATCGCACGGTAATGCTGAAATTTACACATACTTTTATTCGCTGACGCTGGTGGATGTTCGGATTTTCGCATCATGTTATGATATAAAAATGCTGCTGTTACTCTTGCGGTTCAGGTTTATATGCCATATATTCGGAGTAATCTTAAGTTGCTGTAAAACAAGAAATACCGCGATGATCGCAATGCGGTTTTTCGCCCTTTGCAG
The DNA here is from genome assembly GCA_964450485.1 of uncultured Calditrichaceae bacterium. Lineage (GTDB taxonomy): Bacteria > Calditrichota > Calditrichia > RBG-13-44-9 > J075 > JACKAQ01. The sequence goes on along the minus strand of CAYVDX010000246.1, from coordinate 3,716 downwards.
CGCATGAAAAAATGAAACCTCTACTAACTTCATTGATGAGAGAATTAAAATGGAAGAAAATTATCTCGAAAGCGTCAAAAAACAGTTTGAATATTACAAACTGTTGGGCGAACGCACCTTTGCCCAACTCAAAGAAAATGAACTTTTCCGGCAGTTCAACCCGGAAAGCAATTCCATCGCCATCATCGTCAATCATCTTTGGGGAAATATGAAATCCCGCTGGACGGATTTTTTAACGTCCGACGGCGAAAAAGAATGGCGAAACCGCGACCTGGAATTTGAACCGGTTATCAAAACAAAAACGGAATTGCTGGAAAAATGGAATGACGGCTGGGCATGTCTTTTTAAGGCGTTAAATTCAATAAATGCGGACAATTTCGATACGGAAATTTATATCCGAAACCAGGGACATTCGATTGTAGAAGCCATCAACAGACAGTTGGGGCATTACGCTTATCATGTCGGACAAATCGTGTTGATCGGGCGGGTGATTAAAGGTGCTGAATGGAAAAGCTTATCGATTCCAAAGGGGAAATCCGCGGAATTTAACCGGGAAAAATTCTCAAAAGCGAAGCACACAGCGCATTTTACCGATGAATTTTTGGAACGCTGGAATAAATAACCGGCGGAATCTAAAAAGACGCCGGAATATACAAAAAATGATTTATGATCCAACAAATAAACGATATTGCCTAAGGAGAAATGAGATGAAAAGACTCACAACAGTCATCCGCGCTTTCCTGTTATTAACCGGACTTTTTTTGATTTCCTGCAATGGAAATAAATCGAATACCCAGGCGGAAAAAAGTGTTTCGGGTAACCATCGTTTCGACGCGATGATGCAGAAAATGAAAATAGGGGATGATCAGCGTATCGCGCTCAATCCTCCGCCGATGCAAGCGCGGCATCAATTGATAAACATGAGGAATCATCTGGTTGCAATCCAAACAATTATTCAGGCTTTGTCCAAAGACGATTTTGATAAAGCCGCTGAAGTTGCCTCGGCGAAATTGGGATTGACGGATGAAATGAAGATGATGTGTTCTGCTTTTGGTAATGAAGAATTTGAAAAATTGGGTCTGGCGTTTCATCAAAGCGCGGATAAAATGAGCGAAGTTTTTAAAACCAGGGACAAAAATAAATCGCTGGAAGCGTTATCAACGACAATGACTTTTTGCGTAACCTGCCATTCTAAGTTTAAACAATAATTTCGGCTCCCCTAAAAAATCATGGCGACTCCTCACAAAAAATTAAACGAATTATCTGCCACGGCAATTTGTGGCAATGACATCAGCTCATCGGTGCTTTACGTCTCGGCATTGGCGATTGCCTTTGCCGGGCAATATGCCTGGATCACCCTGCTGATTGTCTCCTTTGTATTATTTCTGTTCAGAAAAATTTACGGCGAAGTCGTCGGTGCATTACCGCTGAATGGCGGCGCGTACAACGCGTTGCTAAACACGACCAGCAAATCAATAGCCTCTTTTGCGGCAACACTAACGTTGCTTTCGTACATGGCCACCGCGGTCATTTCCGCCAATGAAGCGATTCACTATTTGCATCATTTGATCCCGGCAATGCCGATTATCATCGCCACCATTGTTTTGTTAGGCGCTTTTGCGGCGTTGGTTATCGGCGGCATCTCGGAGTCGGCGAAAGTCGCCATCGGCATTTTTCTTTTCCATTTATCATCCCTGGTGATTTTAAGCGGTTTTATCATTTTTTATTTGGTAAGGAATGGCGTTGGCATATTTGTCGAAAATTGGCATTTACCGTTGAGTGAAGGCGGCATTGCCAAAGCCATTTTTTTTGGATTTGCCGCGTCAATGTTAGGCGTGTCAGGATTTGAAAGCTCGGCAAATTTTGTGGAGGAACAGCAAAAAGGCGTTTTTCCGAAAACCTTGAGAAACATGTGGGGCATCGTCAGTATTATCAATCCCCTAATGGCAATTTTTGCATTGGCGTTATTTGCCACGCCGGTGCTGCAAAGCGACGAATTTCAAAACACGCTGTTGATCGAAATGGGTCATCACGTCGGCGGTTCCACAATCGCATTTTTAATTTCTGTTGACGCGTTTTTAGTACTGAGCGGCGCGGTTTTGACCAGCTTTGTCGGTGTTTCCGGACTGTTGGAAAGAATGACGCTGGACCGGATTTTACCCCAATTTTTTCTCAAAAAAAACAAAAAGGGAAGCTCCTATCGAATCATTGTCATGTTTTTAATATTGTCCATATCCGTTTTGTTGATTACCAGGGGAAATGTCAAATTGTTGGCGGGCGTTTACACGATTTCGTTTTTAGCGGTGATGGCATTATTTGGGATCGGAAATATTTTGCTAAAAGTAAAACGAAAAAAGCTGCCGAGACCGGAGCGGGCCTCCTGGATTGCTGTTTTAATCGCGATTGCCGCGGTTGTCACCGCGCTGATTGGCAACATCGTCATGCCGCCAAAAGATGATTTGCCAAGCAATTTGTCAGTATTTTTAATCTATTTTATTCCGGCGATCTTGTTTATTATCATCATGTTAAACCGGACAATGCTGTTGAAAGTTTTGTTGAGCGTTATCAATGCTATTTTTACCCCGATCCGCGACTTTGTGATCGGGATGCTGAAAAAGATTCAACACACGATTGACCGGATTAACGCGCAGGAATTTGTGTTTTTTACGAAGGGCGACAGTATCGCAACGTTGAATAAAGTGATGCTTTATATTAAGAACAACGAACACACCAAGAAACTGAAAATTGTGCTGGTACTGAAAAAAGGACAAAAACCACCTGTAAATCTCAACCAGGAAATCCAATTTTTAGACAGGGAATATCCGGAAATCGATATTGAATTTATCATCGAAGAAGGCAAGTTTAGCCCTGAAATCATCCGCAAACTTTCCGAAAAATGGAATATTCCCATCAATTTTATGTTTATCGGCTCTCCGGGGGATAAATTTCCGTATAAAATTGAAGAATTGGGCGGGGTTCGGCTGATTATTTGATCGTTTGTTATTTTCAGCCCACTAAATAAACGAAATCAACGAAAAGGATAAAAAGTCTTTTTTGTGCCTTTTTTATCCCATTTCACACCTGTCATTTTGCAATGGAAATGGTTGTTTCAACAGTCTCGGATTCTCCGCTCCAAAATTTGCACTGATAGCTGCCCGATTCAGCAAAATTCACATCGATTTTCGTCGTCAGCGTTCCGATCATTTGGGCGCAAATTTCTTCGCGATCCCGCTTGCCGAAAATGGTGATCAACAGTTGGTTGCCGTCTTTTTTCACTGCGTGGCGGGAATATTTCCAGCAAACATCCGGCGTTTGTAGCTTAACGGTAAATTGCGCATTCCCATCTTTTACCTGAACAGAGTCAACCTGCAATGCTTGCAGCGGTTTTTCGATAAAACGACTATTCGTTTCCGCTGCCAATGATTTTGCTTGTTCTTTCAAGGCAGGTTTTTCGTGATTGGCGCAGGCACCCGGCAATATTGCCATCAGCGCGATGATAATTCCCGGGTAAATTTTTTTGAACATCACGCCTCCTCTTTTAAATAATCCAACGACCCGGTTTGAGACTGAAACGACTGTGCCCTTTTGCGCAGCCGTTTCAATGTTGTTTTACGTTCGGATTCACAAAAAGATCAGTAACGCTCCAGGTTCCGGGTTTACGGTTCAAGGGTTGGGAAAAATAACCAGGGGCGATCTCCTTGAACGGAAGAAAACCA
>CAYVDX010000245.1:0-5976 GCA_964450485.1 uncultured Calditrichaceae bacterium | reverse complement strand
GGCCCTGGACCTGCCGGTGGTCGTCACCGAGCAATACCCCAAGGGCCTGGGGCCCACCATCCCCGAGCTCGCCGGGCTCCTGGAGCGCCCCCCGCTGATCAAGGATACTTTCTCGGCCGCCCGCGACGAGGCCTTCATGGAGGCCCTGGTGCCCCTCAACCCGCACCGCGTCGTCGTCACCGGTATCGAGGCCCACGTCTGCGTCACCCAGAGCGCCCTCGACCTGATCCACGCCGGCTTCCAGGTCTGTTAGGGTGCTGCGTCCCGGGATGGGGATATTCAATCGTTCCCATACAAAATTATACGGCAGACGTTTCAGTCCGGCGACTTCCAGCCCGGTGATGAAAACGGAATCCCGCGGTTGGGGGGCGTGGTATAAGAATGGTTCAGACGTTCGTTCCGGCGATGGCAACTGTTTTATAGAGTCCGCCAATGCCTGAAGCCGCGGCAGGATTTTCCGCGCGGCTTTTTCGCCCTGGGCGATAAAATAGGCGGCTTCATCAAAACCGGAGGCGCCGTGTTCGCCGATTTCCGGGACGATCAGGTAGTCGCAAAGCTTGCGTTGACGCAGCGTTGATTGCACCATCTGAAAGCTAACGGCCTGGTTCATAATACTCAAAAACGAGTTCAGCCCTTCCTCTGATTCCAGCGGCTCGCCCACGTCCACGCCGATCACGATATCCGCGCCCAAATCACGCGCGTCCTGCACCGGGAAATTGCGGGCAAGCATGCCGTCCACCAACAATTTTCCATCAATGCGATTGGGCGTGAATGCCGAGGGAATGGCCATGCTGGCGCGCATGGATTCCGGCAGCGAACCGCCTTTCAACACTTCCGCTTCACCCGTGACAATGTTAGTGGCAACGCAGACAAAGGGAATGGGAAACTGGCTGAAATCGTGGATGTGCTGCGCAGGCAGGGTCAGCCGGTCGAGCAGGCGCACCACATTTTGCCCGGCAATGAGACCGGAGGGCAGCTTCACCCGCCATTTTTCCAAATCCAGTGAAAAATTGTAGCGCGCGTCGAAAAATTTTTGCTCCATGCTCAGCACCGAACGCGCCTTGCGGTCGCTCAACACAAAATCCCAGTTGGTTTCCACGGCGATTTTTTCCAGATCGGCCGCGCGATAGCCAATGGCGTACAAGCCGCCCACAACGCTGCCCATGCTGGCCCCGGAAATGCAATCGATGGGCATTCCGATTTCTTCCAGCACCTTCAGCACCCCGATGTGCGCAAAACCCTTTGCCCCGCCGCCGCTCAATGCCAGCCCGATTTTCGGGCGGTATTGCAATGAATCCTCGCGTGAATGCCCAGTGCTTAAAAAAAGCAGAATCAACAGGATACAATGATAAACAAGCGGCGTGTGTTGGATGGTGAGAAGGAATTTTTTCATTTGTCTTTTGTGTCTTGAACGTTCCGTAAAGTAAATTAATTTATGAAATCGCATTCCGAATGAAAAGCTTATTGAAATAAATTATTTGCAACAAATCCGTAACCCTTGATGTTTAACGCAAAAGGTTATATATTTGTGGTATGATTCGATCTTTTAAATGCAAAGAAACGCAAAAAATCTATCGGCGTAATTATTCAAGGAAATTTCCGGAAAATATTCAACGTATTGCATTGAGAAAATTACGTATGCTTAATCGCGCTAAAAGCATAAACGATTTGTTAATGCCGCCGGGAAATCGCTTGGAAGCGCTGAAAGGGAATCGAAAAGGCCAACATAGTATTCGGATCAATGACCAATGGAGAGTATGTTTTGTATGGCATGATGGCGATGCCTTTAAAGTTGAAATCGTTGATTATCATTAGGAGCGTATAATGAAAACAAAAAAAATACCGCCGATTCACCCGGGGGAAATATTGTTGGAAGAATTTCTCAAGCCGATGAATATTAGTCAAAATCGCCTGGCATTGGATATCCGGGTGCCGGCACGGCGAATTAATGAAATTGTTCACGGCAGAAGACGGGTAACTGCTGATACAGCTTTGCGATTGGCAAAATATTTTAACATGTCACCGCAATTCTGGTTGGGGTTGCAAATGGATTTTGATTTGGATATGGCGGAAGATGAATTATCTGAACGTCTTGAACGGGAGGTTCAAGTTTATCAGGCATTTTAGTCGTTTTGTACGGCTATTTATTTATCATTCTACAACTCCGGGATTACAGCTTGATGATGGGGAGCCTCGACTTGTTTGCCATTTTGGGTCTGGTAATGTATCTCACCCGGGGAATCAATTGGTTTACCATTCTGAAGAGCGAGGAGGACACGACGGAAAAAATTCGCCGGGTAATCGTTGCGGCAAGGTCTTTTCGGTGTGTTCAAATTTTGTTTTTGGTTAATTTTTTATTAGATTGCTTTAAATTTAATCCTGAAAGAATAAAGCGAAAAGGAGATCAACTGATGATAAAGCGACTGTTTATTTCGGCGATGGCATTTGCCTTGCTGTTGGGCTGTAATTCTGAAAAACCGGCGCAGGAACCGGCGCAAAAAAAAGCGCCCGAAGCACAAATGATCAAAAAAGACGCCGGCGTTACCAAAGTTGCCGAACCGGCATTTGAGGGATTCTACGTATTCGGCGATGAAGGCAATTTGTTCATCGAATGCGCGAGCGGGAAAACCTATTGGGTCACCGGTGATCAGGAAATGCTGAAATACCTGCGGGATCGCTACGTGAGCGTTGCCAAGAAACGTTTGGAGGAAGTTTATGTCCAATTTCGCGGCGAGAAGCTTCCCGGCGTAAAGCCCGGAGAAACACGGGAATACGAAGGCATGATCAACGTGAAATCCGTGATCGCGTTCCGCAAAAAACGCGATAGTGACTGCCCGGATTTTAAGCGATAAAAAAAATCCGGCTCTACTGATTTTCTTTACGGCAAGGGAGCAATGCGCCGTGAAACATAACACGTGGTGCGTGAAGAAGATCACCTGTCACGTGTTATGTCTCACGGGTTTTAGCGCGACTTTACTGCTACAATGATCTAATGCGTCAACTTTTCTTACCTCGAGGCATCGATGAAAATCATCGCCGATTTACACATCCACTCCCACTATTCCCGCGCGACCAGCAAAAAACTGGATTTTGAACACCTGACCGAATGGGCGATGCGCAAAGGCGTCAACGTGGTCGGCACCGGCGATATTGCTCATCCCGGCTGGCTGCAGGAGATGCGCGATAAGCTGGAGCCGGCGGAAGACGGGTTGTTCCGCCTGAAGCCCGATTTGCTGCGCGCGGTGAAGCAAATTGTGCCAAAAGCCTGCCACGCGGAAGTGCGGTTTATGCTCGCCGGCGAGATCAGCAATATTTACAAAAAATACGACAAAGTGCGCAAAATCCACAACGTGGTTTTTCTGCCCTCGCTGGCGGCGGTGGAGAAATTTCAGGCGGCGTTGGAAAAAATCGGCAATATTCGCTCGGACGGCCGCCCGATTTTGGGGCTGGATTCCCGCGATTTGCTGGAAATCGTCCTGGAAACCGATCCGCGCGGATATTTTATCCCGGCGCACATTTGGACGCCCTGGTTTGCCATGTTTGGCTCGAAATCGGGGTTTGACAAAATTGAAGATTGCTTCAACGATTTGACGCCCCACATTTTTGCGGTGGAAACCGGGCTTTCCTCGGATCCGCCCATGAACTGGCGGCTTTCCGCGCTGGATAAATACACCCTGGTTTCCAATTCCGACGCCCATTCTCCCCAAAAACTGGCCCGCGAAGCCAATATTTTTAACACCGACCTCAGCTACGACGCGCTGTTCGATGCGCTGAAAACCGGCGATCCCCAAAAATTTTTGGGCACGATTGAATTTTTTCCCGAAGAAGGGAAATATCACTACGACGGGCATCGCAAGTGCGAAATTCGCTGGAACCCCGCCACGACCAAAGCGCACAACGGCATTTGCCCGGTGTGCGGCAAGCCGGTTACCGTGGGCGTGATGCACCGTGTGGATGAATTGGCCGATCGTCCCGAAGGCTATCACCCCAAAGACCGTCCCCCGTTTTTCAGCCTGATTCCCCTGCCGGAAGTGATTTCCGAGGTCGTAAAGGTGGGTCCAAATTCCAAGCGGGTTCAGGGGGAATACGAAAAACTGTTAGCCAGGCTCGGATCGGAATTGTTCATTTTGCAGGACGCGCCGTTGGAGGATATCGCCGCCGCCGGCGGGACGCGGCTGGCCGAAGGCGTCGCAAACATGCGGCGCGGCGATGTGCATATCGCGGCGGGTTATGACGGGGAATTTGGGACAATCAAGTTGTTCGATTTTACAGAAAAAACCGGCGTGCCGCAGATGGATTTGTTTGGAAAAGCGGGCGACGGCGTTCAGGCTTCAGTCTGCGCCGGAGAAGCGGGAGGGAAGGGCGAAGGGCGAGGGGCGAGGAGGGAAGGGCGATGGCAAAAGGCAGAAGAGAGCAAAGTGAAGCGCGAGAAGCGAGATGCGAAAGGTGAAAGAGCGCAGGTGCAAATCGCCGCGTCTCCGGTTCTCCGTGCTGCCGGTTCAGTCTCGGATGGCGGGGCAAATGGCAAAACTATTTTGGAAAATTTGAACGACGCGCAGCGTGAAGCGGCAACTTGCGTGGATGCGCCGCTGATCATCACGGCGGGGCCGGGCACGGGAAAAACCCGCGCGCTGACCCATCGAATGGCGTATTTGATCGCGGAAAAAGGGGCTGCGCCGGAACATTTGCTGGCAATCACCTTCACCAACAAAGCCGCGCGGGAAATGCGGACGCGTTTGGAGAAATTGTCAGGCAAGGAAATCGCCGGCCGGATGAACATTTTGACATTTCACGCGCTTGGCGCGCAACTGATGCGAGAACAGGCCGCGCGGATCGGGCTGCATCCCCTTTTTTCAATTTTGGACGAACGCGATCAACGCACGCTGATGCAGCAGCTTTTCCCGGAATGGAGCGCCCGGAAAACCGGCCGCTATCTCCGCCAAATCTCCGAAGCGAAGAATCATTTGCTCAGCCCCGATGACGCGCAGAACCGTTCGGAATTCAGCGATCCGCCGGATTTTGCGCGGGTTTATCGCGCTTATGAAAACGCATTGCGGAAAACCCAATCGCTGGATTTTGATGATTTGATCTTTCGCCCGGTCAAACTGTTCCGGGAAAATGCGGAGATTTTGGAAGAATACCAGCGACGGTTTTGTTGGATTTCCGTGGATGAATACCAGGACGTCAATTACGGGCAATATTGCCTGCTGCGTCAGCTCGCCGGCGACGGGGAAAATCTGTGCGTTATCGGCGACCCGGATCAGGCTATTTACGGTTTTCGCGGGGCGGATCGCGCTTATTTTCTCAAATTCCCGGCGGATTTCCCCGGGGCGCGGCAAATTTCCTTGGCGCAAAATTACCGCTCCACCCAATCCATTTTGAGCGCGTCAACCCAGGTAATTTCCCGTGACGCAGTCCCAAGGCGCCGGGATGGGGATTTGTGGTCGAATATCGTCAGCAAAACGCGGCTGGAAATTTACCAGGCCCCCACCGGCAGAGCCGAGGCGGAATACGCGGTGCATTCCATCGAAAAAATGGTGGGCGGCACCAGCCATTTCTCGATGAATTCCGGGCGGGTGGATGACGACGGCAGCGACCGTGCCTTCGGCGATTTTGCGGTGCTGTATCGCCTCGGCAGCCAGGCGGAATTGCTGGAAGAAGCGTTTTCGCGGTCGGGAATGCCGTATCAAACCGTGGGTCGGCAGCCCTTTTTTGAGCAGCCAACCGTGCGGGCGCTGCTTGCGCATTTGCGATTTTTGCAAAATCCGTCGCCGCTGCATTTTCAGGAGATGTTCGGCGAGCCGCGTCCGGCCCCGTCCGGCGGATTATTCGCTGCAAATTTGCCGGATGATGCGCCGCTGTTTGGACGACTCCGCGCCTGCGCCGACGCGCATCGGTTAACCGACGCGCAGCGTAAACATCTTGATTTGCTGAGTGATTTTTTGGAAAAGCTGAACGCGCGCCGACAGCAGCAAG
>CAYVDX010000244.1:0-5981 GCA_964450485.1 uncultured Calditrichaceae bacterium | reverse complement strand
ACGCCGGGAGTGACATATTACTTTCATAAACTACGTAAAATGGAATCTACACCCGTTAGTTTTGTCATCTGCTGAATTAGGTGAAGTAAGCAAAGAAAAAGAGAATAAATTTGGAAAAATATATCGTGTTGAGTATGATATTGAGGGGATTAATCGAAAAGAGATTTTGTGTACTTTATGGATAATTCACAAGGATGAAGATGTACCATATTTAACATCGTGTTTTGTCAAGAAAAGAAAGGGGGGGGGGTATGATAAGGATTCATGATTTTGTCGCGATATTGGTAGATATTAAAACGGAATCCATCACAATTACGCGTGGGACGACGGGCACAGTTGTTTCTAAGCTTTCAGATACACATTTTCTGGTTGAATTTTCAGATAGTGAAGGACAGGTTTATGAGCAATTACCCGTGCATCAAACCAATATACTTGTTTTGCATTCGATAACAGAGAGTCTGGAATTTAGCAAAGCTTAGAAATTTAAGACCATTATTTCGGTAAAATTGACGACTTTAACATTTTCGAGTTAATTCCCTTTCCATCGATTGATGACCAAATTTACCCGAAATTGATGCCGCGCATTTGGATCGGCCGATTGATCGTCTATCGTAACGGAAACATAGCGATAGTCATCGCGTTCTTTTTCCCGAAGCTGGTAGCGCATTTCCTTGCGCGAATTCAGAATATCCACAACCCGCCAATCGTGAAAGGTTTCTTCCCAGGTGCCGCCGTTGCAAAATTTTAATTTCCCCACTAAATCGCTGTAAATTTTTCGGGCAAGTTGTTTGTCATTGCCTTGATAAAATCGCTCCACAAATCCCTCATCACTCGATATAAACGACCGGATTGCACCTGATACAGAAATTGTCGGCTGCCAGACGGATTGCGTATTATCGGCATCGGCTGCCCGGCGGATAAAGTAAAAATCCGCGTTAGCGTGCGCGATTAAAAAATTGATTTCATCGCAAAGATCCGCGTCTTCATTTAAAGACAGTGCATTTACATCCGCCCACCAGGCGCTCAAATCGTATTTGCCGACGGCCGTGCTGTCGCCGCGAACCACCAATAGCCATTTTCCGTCTTCGGGAATTTCTGTGGCAAAGCTTATTGCTTTTTCCCGGTTTTCCGGGATTTTTACGAGATGATTTTCTTTTGGCGAAATGAGCACAATTGTCGGAGAGAAATCCGGTGAATTGACGTGAACTATCACCCGGTCAAACCGGTGAAAATAAACCTCGTATGCGTCGAAACGCCCGAAGCCCGGCTCAACTTCGTCGTCATCCGTCAACTGCTCGGAAAATGAAAGATGGGAGACTTTTACGTCTTCCGATTGTGCGAAACTAAGTGAAGTAAGAAGTAAGAAGTAGGAAGTGAGGAGCAGGAAGCGGGTTGCGTCCGGGATTAATTTATTGAACAATTTCATTGTTTTAGCCTATTCAAGTCATTATTTTTTTATAATGATTTTAAAAAGGAGAAAAATTTGGAATTAAAACTTAAAATAGAATACCAAGAATTACTGAGTTTGATCAGGCAGTTGTCTGAAAGCCAGCTTAAAAAATTAAAAGCGGATATTGATCGGGTAAATGGTCAAAAAAAATCCCAAATTAAAATCAGCGATTTTCAAAAATTACTTCTTTCTGGCCCGGTGATGTCAGATGAACAATATCAACAGTACATCGATAACAGGAAAAAATTTAACCAATGGCGAACCCGTTAATTTGTCTTGATACTTCTGTTTTAATCGATTATTATAGAAAAACGGATAAATCAAATTCATTCTTTTTCAATTTGACCCAAACTTATTCACACTTTGCAGTTTCAATCATCACTAAATATGAAGTTTATATTGGCAGCAATGAAGAACAGGATAAATTTTGGAAAAAAGTCTTTCAAAATATCACAGTTTTGCATTTTGATGATAAGGCTAATAAAGAGGCTGTCGGAATCTTCAGAATGTTAAAACGCAAAAATAAAGCGATCGATATACCAGATTTATTAATTGGTGCGACTGCCTCTGTTCATAAATTACAATTAGCCACGTTGAATAATAAACATTTTTCAAGAACCGAAGGACTGAAGTTGATAACAAAAAACTAAAACAATCGTGTGAAATAGCTTTTGATATTAAAATTAAGTTTTTTTGTAGTTACCTCTCTTATTTATTACCCAATAATTCCAGCATTTTTTGCGCATCATTCGTGGGCAGCTCGCAGGCAAAATTTTGACATACGTACGCCGTTGCCTTGTGATTTATGGCTGTCATCGAAGCAGCGTATTCCGCAATTTGGGCGATTTTGGGATCGCTCTCGCCCGCCGGGCGAAACACCACAATTTTGTTGGGAATAAACGGGCGATTAAGCGCTTTGATCATTTCCACCGTGTCAGTGTTTTCTGGTTTTCCGGTAATAACGACTTCGTGCGACGGCCCCGCGGCAAAATCAACCGCGATCATCATCATCGTGTAACCGGCCGGATAGCGGTTGATCTGTCCGGAAAATGCCTGGCCCAACCGAGACGCTTTTTCTTCGTACCCCGTATTGCCGGTGATGCGTCCCAATCGCAGCAAATTCAGCATCGCGACAGAATTACCGGAGGGAATGGCGCCGTCGTAAATTTCTTTTTTGCGAACCAGCAAATCGGTTGCATCGTCCGTGGTGAAAAAGAAGCCGTAATTTTGTTGATCCCAAAAGTGTTCCAGCAAAATATCCGTAAATTCAATGGCTGCCTTGAGATAACGCGTTTCAAAAGTGGTCTCATAAAGCTCAATCAATCCCCAGGACATAAACGCATAGTCGTCCAGGTACGCGTTGATGGCCTTCTGGCCTTCCCGGTAACGGTGAAGCAAACGCCCGTTTTTTAAGCGCATTTCGGATAAAATAAAATCCGCGGCGTTGCGTGCCGCATCGGCAAATTTTGGTTCATCAAATGCGCGGGCAGCCTTTGAAAATGCGGCAATCATCAAACCGTTCCAGTCGGTCAGCACTTTGTCATCCTTGAGCGGATGAATACGTTTTTCCCGAACGTCAAACAGCTTCTGACGAATATTCTCCAAACGCTCGTGTAATGCTGTTTCCGCAATGCCTTTTTCCGCAGCGATTTCCCGCAGCGATTTTTTGAGATGGGGAATATTGGCGCCGGTCTTTTGACGAGTGGCTTCATCCTCAAAATTTCCGGCGTCGGTTAAACCGTAAATATCATCGAAAAAGTTTGCATCTTTTTCGCCAAGAATATCGCGAATTTCAGAAGTGCGCCAGACATAAAATTTACCTTCCTCGCCATCACTGTCGGCGTCCTCGGCGGAGTAGAAGCCGCCCTTTTCATCGGTCATGTCCCGCTGAACATACCTGAGCACTTCCCGGGCAGTTTGTTGATATTCCGGCTTGCCCGTGACCTGAAATGCTTCAGTGTAAGCCATCGCGTTGATGGCCTGATCGTAGAGCATTTTTTCAAAATGAGGCACCAGCCATTTCCGATCCGTCGAATAACGGTGAAACCCAAAACCGATGTGATCGTAAACGCCGCCCTTGCGCATGTGTTGCAACGTATTCTCAACCATTGTTAAATTTTTTCCATTGCCGGAGCGTTTGTACTGACGAAGCAGGAACATTAAATTATGCGCCGATGGAAATTTTGGACGCTCGCTAAACCCGCCGAATTTCTCATCATAGCTGTCGGAAAGCTGTTGGGCAGCCATTTGTAGAACGCTGTCGGCAATCGATGCCCCGGGTTTGTTAATGGTCGATTGACCCAGGTAATCAGTGATTTTCCCGGCGGATTCCAACACGCGTTGGCGGTCATTTTGCCAGGCATTTTTGATCTGCGGGATCAACTCCATCATCCCCGGGCGATTAAATCGTTGATTTTTAGGAATATACGTTGCCGCGAAAAAGGGGCGTTTATCCGGCGTCATAATGATTGTCAGCGGCCAGCCGCCGCTGCCGGTAACCATTTGGCAGACCGTCATGTAAATGTCATCCACATCCGGGCGTTCCTCGCGATCCACTTTGATGCTGATAAACGCATCGTTCATCAACGCGGCAACCGCGGAATCCTCAAACGATTCATGCTCCATGACGTGGCACCAATGGCAGGTGGAATATCCGATGGAGAGAAAAATCGGTTTATCCCGCGCTTCCGCGGCTTTAAAAGCTTCCTCGCCCCAGGGATACCAATCCACCGGATTATGGGCATGTTGCAGCAGATATGGACTCTTTTCATGGATTAATCTATTAGTGTATTTATGGCTCATGGGGTCCTCTTGCTCTGATGATTTTGAAGCGCAACCCATTAATATTGCGATAATCATCATGGATATAAAAGACGGTGAAAAGGCAATCGATTTATGTGTCAATTTAAGAATAATGTGACTCCTAAAATAGTTGTAATCTTATATTTCAAAACGCTCAGAAAGTTTATTTGATGAAGTTATCCAAACTCTGTCGTAAATAAAAGTCAATTTTAGAAATGCCGGGTCCTTTTCATCACCACAACAACAGCATCCCCAAAAAAATCAAAATCACATAAAGAAATTTGGCAAATCGTTCCGCCGAAAAGCGGCGATTTAGTTTCCGGCCGATTAAAATGGCCAGCAAAACCAGCGGCAGACTGAAGAAAAAGAATTGCCAGATGTCGCTGTTCCACAATCCGCCGAGGCCGTGCCCGCCAACAACGAGCAGATTTGCCGGTAAAAAATATCCCTGCAATGTGGCGCGAAATTTTTTTGGGGGCCAGCGTTTTAGCACCCCGTAAATCACCACCGGCGGGCCGTTAGTGTTGTATGCCCCGCCCAACAATCCCGCCGTAAATCCGAAGGGAAATGCCCAGCGTTCGCTCTTTAGCTGAATCAGTTGCGGTTTGGCAAGATTGTAAATCGCGAAACCAATCAGCACGATTCCCAGTGCGCCCTTGACGAGATGCTCCGGCGCGTGTTTAAGCGCGTAAAGTCCAAGTGGAATGCCAAAAACCGCGCCGGCGAGCAGGTTACGCGCGGCGCGAAAATCGGCGGTGCGCCAACTGTCGGATAAAATCATGCTGGCATTGATCAGCGCGGTCAGCGCGACCAGCGGCGTTGCCGATTTAACGCCGATTACCAGTGCAAGCAACGGCATGGCAACCAAGGCGTCGCCAAAGCCAAAGGTGGAGCGGGTCAGCGACGCCAGAAACTGGATCGAAACAACCAAAATGAGGGTGTGGGGAATATCAAATTGCGCCAATAGTTACAGTTTGTCCTTAGATTTTTCATAGGCTATCGCATCAATAATCTGGTCGAGCGCCTCGTTCAACCGCTTATCTTTGGGAAACAGTTTCAGCCCGCGTTCAGCGACGCGGCGGGCGGCGCGGAATTGATGCGCCCGCACTTTTGCCATGGCCATTTCGTGATAAAACATTGGCAGCATTTGATTTAAGCGATGATGATCCGGTGCAACGCGATAGGCTTTTAGCAAATATTTTTCCGACAACTCATAGTTCTCGCGGTTAAACATGCTGCTGCTGATATGCATCGAAACGTAATCGACATACGCGCTGCGCAATATTTGAAAATCCGGGTAAAGTGCGATCAGCGTGTCCAGCACCGCAAGGGCGGTTTCAATATCGCCGAATTGCACGCGCTGGTAGGCATGGCGCGTGCCCACATCCACGTGCATTTCCTGAAACCAGGGCAGTTGTTGGTATTGGCTTGCCATCTGAAGTAGCTGTTCGTAGGCTTTTTGGTAATTGCCGCGCAGCAACAGCGATTCTGTCTCCGCGGCTAAAATATCGTGATCGACGCCGGCCATTCGCGGCACAAAACGGCTGTCCTTGGGCAACATTTTTTTTAACCGCAGCGAAAGCATTTTCGCCTGCCCGTAATCCTTCTTTTGGTGAGTTAGTTCGTGAAAAACGGCCCGAACGGCTGTCCACATCCGGTTGGTAAAGAGCGTATCTTGCGGGAAAAGTTGAAATGTCTGGGTCAATGCGTCCCACTATCGCAAATAGTC
>CAYVDX010000243.1:0-5992 GCA_964450485.1 uncultured Calditrichaceae bacterium | reverse complement strand
GCTTCGGTCGTTTCCACCGCGCGATAAATATCCTGGCTGGCGTGATTGCGGATGTAATGTTCGATAAAATCCGGGCGATTTTCCAGAATACCTGCTTCGTCCAACGCATTTTTGTCGATGATCTTCTGAATTTTTCCTTCAATAATGGTCACGCGATGCCGCGGCACAATCACCGGCATGGGCATCTCAAAATAGCGATACAGCGCTTCCACCTGCGCGAAATAAGCCGCCTCCGAGGGTCCGCCGATATAGGCAACCGTGGGCAGCAGCGAATCCTGCATCAACGGGCGCAGCGCCACGTTTGGCGAAAGATATTCCGGCGTTTCCTCGCAGCTTTTCAACAGTTTTTCGCGATCCACCGGGCGATAGCCTTTGGGATATTTTAGCAAAAACCGGCCGTCCGCGTCAAAATCAATGCGCGCGCGGCGCTGATCCGCGTCGTTGAAAAACAGCAAGGTTTGGTTATGGCTAAAATGGATTTGAGTGGGATAACCCGCGCTTTCCAATGCCTGACGGCGATTCGCCTCCACCTTCAAAATCTGCTCGGCGTCTTCCAGCGCGCGTTGATACAACGGCTCTGTTAGCGCGCTAATTCTGTTTCCCGCCGGATTCATCACCACGAGACCGCGCTTTCCAAAAAATTTCAGCAGCATTCGCGCAAAGGCGTCGGCGTAGGTGCTTTCGCTGTGATATTCGCTCAAAAAGGCGTCCAACGCCGCGTTTTTAAACTCCGTGTCGAAAAAATCCTGCTCAAATTGAGCGCGCCAGCCCTGTATTTCCGCGCTGATTTTCCGCCTGTTGATCGGCCTGTTTTCATCTCCGGCGGCTTCTGGGGCGGCCAATTTTTTGAGCTGATTCTCTTTGGTAATGTATTGAATGTGATTGATTTCCTGAAAATCGCTGTCATTCACTTCCATCCAAAATAGCGGCACGAATTGAAAACCCGGGTATTTTTTCCGCAGAGAATCCGTTAGTTTGATGACGGTAATGGTTTTGTAAAATGTGTACAGCGGTCCGCCCAACACGCCGGCCTGCTGACCGGTCACCACGGCAAGGGTTTTCGAATCGCGCAATTTTTCGATATTTTGCAGCGAAGCCTCCGGCGCGTTCCAGCGTCCATTCTGCGTTTTCAGCGCGTCTGCCACCGCCTGTCGCGGGACTTCAAAATCGACCCGTCGATTGATAACTTCCCGCCAATCGCCGCGATAATCCGCCGCGAAAAACGGCTTGACTTTAGCGAAATCTGACAGGTAATCTGCAAAAAGCGCGGGTTTTTCAGAAATTTTAAGCGATTGTATTTTCATGTTTTAAAGGGGTAAAGGATCAATTTAATTGAAATTTGGGTAAATTGCATCCGGCATCCGGCTCAAAAGTCCACCACCAACCGTTTATCCTTAAACTTTACCAAATCAATCTGCATGTCTTTTGCCTCGTACAGTTGCCCATCGCGCATGAGATTGAGAAAATGGGCGCCTTCGCTGAGGGCTAAATCGGTTATTGGCGTCACATACGGTAATATTTTTCCATCCAAAATCACATTCGCGCCCGGCGTCGGGGTGAGCAGTTGCAGGGGATCCATGCGGCTTTCCGGTTTTAAATGGAAAGAGAGCGTTTTGGTAATGTCCGGGTTGATGGTAACAATTTCCGCAACGGGAATGCTGGCAAATCCATTTTCCAGCAAGCGAATTTCATAAACACCGGCGTTCACAGGGAAGGCTTTTCCGTTTGCCTTGATGCCGGTAAATTGATTGCTGAGATAAATATACGCGGAAGAACGGTTGCTGGTTACTTTTAAAAAACCAATATCGCGGCTTTGTTCAAAATTGAATGTTACGTTTGTGATCGCATTTTCTTTTACCAACAAATGTTGGTAGTGCGGGTTTGCCAAATAGCCCTTTTTTACCGCTGAGATCACATGATGACCCGCTGGAATTTCCAAGGTTTTGTCAGCGCTTGCCGGGTATTTCACACCGTCCACAAAAATATCGAAACCGGAAATATTTGACGCAATTGCGACTTTGCCCATTCGACCGGTGCTTTTTAATTCAAACTTCGCCGCCATCGTTTTTCCGGCTTGCAGGGAAATCCGCCGCATGGGCGGCCAGGCGGTATAGCCGTCTTTGTAAATCGATATAAAATAAGCGCCCGCATTGATATCCGGCAATGTGTCCGGCGTTAAGATATCGCGTTTTTCAGCGCCATTGACAAACACCTGCGCGCCCGGCACGTTTGATTCGATCACGATTGACCCGGTTTTTTTAACCTTGATCGGGTTGTATCGCCACAAATACAAAAAGACCACCATTGCAAAACCAAGGGCGGCAGTATTGATCGCCCATCGCAGGTGTTTACCGCGCCGCCGCATTTTCCGCCGAGATGAACCTTTTTTGGAACGGCGTTTCTGGCGACGCGCTTCCAATTCCTCCGGCGTCAGCCACTCCACCCCGCCGCGATGATTGAGATATTTGACAAACCCGCGATCCGAATAAAATTTTTCTTCCTCTTCCTCGCGAATCTGTTGGCGCAGCCTTTCTTCCAGCTTTTGCTGGCGCGACGTATCGATATTTTCCTGGCTTTCCCGTTCGCGAGCGAGGCGTTTTTCAAGGCTTTCGCGAATCTCCTGGCGCAATTTCTTTTCTTCATCCGGTGTTAACGGCATCTTTTCTCCCTCTTAAGTAAGTGGATAAAAAATACAGACCAATTACAGACAAAATAATTAACGATAAAATAATTAATATATCTTTTTGTTTTTAATGATCTTGTCATCAATTATTTTGTCTGGTTTTACATACAAAACAATTTTGTTTAGCTATTTAATTTGTGCAATTATTTTAAATTTTAATTTCTCGCTCAACGATCCATTGAACCGGCGAATGGGTGAATCGGAATATTTTCCCGCTACGAAAATATCCCGTATCCGGCATCAAACTACAGCCATCCATTTTCCACATACCACTGGTAGGTTTCCCGCAATCCGTCTTCCAGACTCATTTGCGTTTCAAATCCCAACTGTTCTTTGATTTTCCGGTTGGAAAACGCCCAGTAACCGGCGTTCACTTCGCGGATTTTCTGACGGCTGAGGATGCCGGGCTTGCCCTGGATTTTTGCGACCAGTTCCATCACGCCGCCAAAGCCATACGCCAGGCTGTAGGGAATCGGGATGTTCAACACTTTTTTGTGCATTACTTTTTGTAAAATGGCAACCACTTCCGACCATTTGCAGGGATCATCGTTGCAAAGGTTGTAAATTTCTCCGGTGGACCGTTTGTTCTCCGCGGCCAAAATGATGCCGCGCGCCAAATCAAAAACGTGAATGATGCTCACCACCGGATCGTGGCTGCCGACTTTTAAATTAACCCCGGCTTTCACATTTTTAAACACTTCAAAAACATCCGTGTCGCGGGGACCGTAAACGGTCGGCGGGCGCAAAATGGACAGCGGCAATTGCGACATAAAATCGCGGGCCAGTTCATCGGCTTGCAATTTGCTTTTTCCGTAATCCGTCAGCGGCGCGTTTGGCGCGGATTCATCTTTCAATTCCCCGGGCTTTGAAGGGCCGGTCGCGGCCTGACTGCTCACAAACACAAATTTTTTGATTTCCGGATTTATCGCGACGGTCGTTTCCAAAATATTTCGAGTCGCCTGCACGTTTCCCGTGTAATATTCCCGCGGGGTCAGCGCCTTGGTCACGCCGGCGATGTGCAGCACGCAATCGGCATTCTCAATGCCCGGTTTTAACGATTCCGGATCGAACAGTGAGCCGTGGCAATATTCCACAGGCAAATCTTTGATCCAGCGCAAATTGCTGGTTTCTCGCACCAGGCAGACAACTTCAGCGCCTTTTTCCATCAATTGCCGCGCCACCCAACTTCCCACAAAGCCGGTTGCGCCGGTCACGAAATATCGCATTTTGCTCCCGGAATTATTGACAAATGAAAAATGAAGAATGAAAAATTTCACCCATTTTTTCCATGTTCCGCTTCCCACTTTTTATTTCTTACATGAATAAATCCGCACCGAAAATACGGATTTGTGGAAGGAATCGCAAATATCTTTTTTGTCGGATGATCGATGCACCGGTTTGGCAAAAAATATTGATTTTCCTAAATTTGCTGATCGCCGGGCGAACTCGTTCCAAGCAGAACGTGGAACGAGATGGAGACGATTTATTGATTTTCCAACTGCTTTATAACCGTATTTAAATCCCGCACGCGATCATCCGGCGATTTTTTCAGCATTTGCGCGAATAATTCCGCCAATTCATCCGGCAAATCCGGCTGAATGGTTTTCGCATCGCGCGGCGCGTCGTGCATCAGCGAGTAAATTAACGCGGCTTCATTGGCGGCTTCATATGGCAGTTTGCCGGTGAACAGCTCAAAAAACACCACGCCCAGCGAGAAAATGTCCGTTCGCCGGTCAATTTCTCCGCCGCCGATTTGCTCCGGCGCCATGTATGCCGGCGTGCCCATGCTTGTGCCGGTTTGGGTCAGTTTTTGCGAGGCATTGCGTAAAATTTTTGCCAATCCAAAGTCGGTAATTTTCACCCGGTTTTCCGCGGTGACCATGATGTTATCCGGTTTGAGATCGCGATGCACGATATTTTGCGAATGGGCAAACTGAACGCCTTCGGCAATCTGCCGGGCAATATTTTTCCGCATCGACAAGTCAGGATGCGCCGCGCCCCATTTGCCCAGCGTCGTTCCCGCGATAAACTCCATTGCGATGAACAACAAGCCGTCGGTTTCATCAATTTCGTAAATTGTGGCAATGTTTGGATGGCTCAATGCCGCGGCCGCGCGCGCTTCCACAAAAAAACGTTCCCGAGACGACGCGTCTTTCAGCAACGTGGGTGAAAGCATTTTTAACGCCACGGCGCGCTGCAAACGATCGTCGAGCGCCTTGAAGACCCAGCCCATGCCGCCGCTGCCCAACTCTGTTTCAATGCGGTAATGGCTGATCATTTTCCCGATAAACGAATGTTGGGCGAGGCGCCCGATTTGTAAATTTTTGCCGTTCTGCGGATGATTTCCGTTTTCAAAAACAGCGGCGAACAAGCGGTCTTTTTCGCGACGGAGCCATTTTTCAAAAAAATAATTGGCAATTCTCACCCGCTTTCCATCGCGCCGCAGATAGCCCAACTGCACCAGGCTTTGCAAGGTTGCCGCTAAACTTTCCGCTTCGATGGCCGTTTTTCGTATCAATTCCGCCGCCGTTAGCTTGCCTTCGTTCAACACATGCCAGAGAATTACCTTTTCCTTGGGCTCGAGATAATCGAAATCAACAGCAAAAAAATGCGCCACTGCATCGTCGAGCGACATCTCCCGGACGACCGCTTTCAGATCGCGGTTTTCAAAAAAACGGCTGCACAACAGTTGAATGAGGTAGGGGTGATTGCCGCATTTTTCTTTGATTTCCGCAATGGCATTCGGCGCGAATTTGCCCTGGCGAATCAACGTTTCGGCAGCCGCGTCATCCAATTTTTGCAAATAAACCGGCGGCGTAAAACCGTGCAAAAACGGCGATGTATTCGACTCGCCGTCCGCTTCCAGCTTCAACAGCCGCTTGGTCGCGGCAATTACCGCGATGACATTTTCCCCCTGCTGAAAAAATCGCCGCAGCCGGGGCAGCGCTTCGGGATTGTGCTTTTCGACATTGAGCAGCTCTTCGCATTCATCACAAAGCAGCAGCAAAATGCGATTGGCCTGCCTGGCGGCGCGTTTCAGTCCGCGGAGCATTTCAAACAGCGATTTTCCCTCCAATTCATCCGCGGTCACGCCGATTTCGCCAAAGCGTTCTTCCGCGTCTTCCACGCTCTCTAACAGCGACTCCGCCATGCCATCCAAATCACCGGCGCCCTGCATATTCCAAAATAAAGCGATATAACGCCCGCTGAATTTCGGCTGCTCGCAGAGATATTCGATCTGTTTCAGCAGCGAGGTTTTTCCCAACCGGCGCGTCCCGGCGATCCACACGTAGCTATATTTGCCATCGA
>CAYVDX010000242.1:0-6003 GCA_964450485.1 uncultured Calditrichaceae bacterium | reverse complement strand
TCGATCAGCTTTTGATGTGTCGCATGATTGCCGTGGGAAAAATTGATGCGCGCGACATCCATTCCCGAAGTCGCCAATTCGTGAATCCGTTCGTATGTGTTGCTGCTGGGTCCCAACGTGCAAACAATTTTCGCCTTTCGGCGATGTATATCGTGAATCATGGATTTTCTCCGCTATTTTTGGTGTATCATAAATATCGGCATTTCATCAACAAGTTAAATAAAAATATCAGGTAAAAGAATAAAAAGGAGGGATTGTTTACCGGATCAGCAATGCTTTGAGGGTTTGACGCCGGCCTTCAAATTGCAACGAGACAAGATATAATCCGCTGGAAACCGCTTTCCCATTGCGATCCCGCCCGTTCCAATAAACGGAATGTTCACCCGGGGATTGATGCGATTTTACCAATGTCCGCATCTTTTGCCCCTGCACGTTGTAAAGGCTTAACTCAACATCGCCGCCGAATTGCAATTGGTAGCGAATATTTGTGCCGGGATTGAATGGATTCGGAAAATTCGGCAACAATGCGAACGATTTTGGGAAAGATTCGAGACCATCATCGGAAATTCCGGTGATGACTTCCGTCTGGCAGGCAACCGCTCCGAGGATTAATTTTGCCAATTTAGTCACCTGCGCATAATTGACCTGGTCCGCGGTATCCGATTGGCGGTGATAAAAGGGATTTGCAGTATAAAACGGCGAATTATTTTGCCATGGCGGCGCGTTTTCGATGAGCAAAACCGCTTTAAAGCGATACAACCAGAATTGATCGTGATCGGAATAGGTTGCCGCGGGAAACGGTTCCGCGTTTGCCTCCAACCCGATCTGGTAAGTCTGGTTAAAATTCAGCAATCCACGCCCCAAAATGCGCGAACGCGTGTCGGCGGCGATGTTAAAATAGTGATGGCCGGTGCTGTTGTATCCTATCATATCCGTGATGTAAGCGCCTAAAATATCGTCCCCACGGGTAAATGCCTGTTTTACGAAATGGTTGCTGCCGCGGTGATTATTATTGTTGTAAACCGGGTGGCGTTCTTCCGCCCCAAACGCGATAAATTTGATGGTTGCCTCATGCACAAAAGCGTTGGCCGGATCGCTCAAAATCCGGGCGATTTCCAGCATTGCGGCAACGCCGGTTGCATTATCGTCTGCCCCGTGCGCTTTGGCGGTGGGCCAGTCGGTATCCCAATTCAGGCTATTATCGAGGTTCGCGGTGGCGTCGAGATGCCCGCCGATGATGTAATACTGATTTGGATCGCCGCTGCCCTGCAAGGTTGCGATCACGTTAACCAGCGGAATCGTGTCATAAGGCGGGGTTGTCTGGGGTGGAAAAAATGTGTCGTATTCGACGGAGGTCAAGCCCGGCAGGCTGTCAAAAGCGCTTTTGATGTATGCTGACGCCCACTCATTTCCAGCCGTGAATGATGTGCGGGTTTCGTGGCCGCCGGCGTTTGCCAGGTTTTCGACATGCCTCTGAATATTGCTTTGCAACACCTGACCCATCAAATTCTCGATTTGAGAATTAAATGCGCAGGAATCAATTTGGGCCCGGGCGGAACCGCCAAACACGCAAATCGAAACAACAAATATGATACGGGTCAAATATTTCTTTTCCATTTTGCAGCACACTCAAAAAAATTGATACAGACCTCCCGGCAAATTAAACGCACGAGAGGTCATGCATTTTTTTTTCTCACTTTTTACTTTTTTAATTTACCGCAACAGCGTCATCCGCTGTGACCTGGCAAATTGCCCCGACTGCATGCGCAAAATGTACACGCCGCTGCTGACTTCCTTGCCGAAATCATCGCGCCCATCCCAGGTTGTGCTGTGCTGCCCGGCTGTCCGGAGACCGTTTACCAAGGTCCGGACTTGCTGTCCCAGGGAGTTGTAAACGATCAACGTGGTCTGTCCGGCTTTCGCCAATTGATATTCGATCGTGGTACTGGGGTTAAACGGATTGGGATAATTTGCTTTTAGGCGATAAGCTGTGGGAAGCAAGTCATCGTCGCCAATGCCCAAAGCCGGAATAACCGTAAACGTATCCGGCGCGGTGGTGGTAAAGCTGTTGGTTGCGCCAACGCCCGGCGGGGAGAGATGAAAAACGTGCTCATTGGAATTTTCCATAAAAACAATGTTCCCGGCAGCATCAAAATCGATGGCAGAACGGGCATTGACGTTTTCATCGCCGCCATAAAAAGTATTTTCCGTCATGATGCGAACCGTGTCCGGGAAAAAGGAATTTATATCGTTAATTCGCCAAATGCCATCCTGGTTGTTGCCGCCGCCGGCGCGAGTGCAATAATACAAAATGTCGTCGGCGGAGCTGTTGGGATCATCGCCGTGATCCAGCAACAAATCGTTGGCAATAAAGGTGCGGTCTTCTCCCATGAACCAAACGGCGTCGTCATCCGTTACCGGCAATGTGCCGGAAATATCATATTTGCGGATACCGCGGCCGTCATCGCCGAGCCCGGTTCCGAATCGAAGCGTGACATACAATGCGCCATCATCATCGCGTATTATTTGGCGGGGAAAAAAGCTCGAAAAATTTGCCACGACCTCCATATTGTTCGGATTAAATGTATCGGCGGTACCGATGTTGCCGCGCAGCACCTGGTTATTTGCCGAAACATAGAGGGTAAAATCCGCGCCGTCGCCTTCCACGTACAGACCGGTTGGCAGGGTCAATCCATCGATTAGCAGTTGGGTGGAATAATCGCGATTAATGCGTATGATCTGTCCAAGGTCTTTCAACGATACATAAATGCGCCCTTGTTCGTCCAGCACCGCAAAGATGGGAGCATCCGTTCCGTAGTTCACCGTTCCGCCGCTGGTAACGTCCGCCGCCACTAAAAACGGATCGTGAAAGGAGCCGTCCGGGTTGTAAATATTGATCCCGGTTCCCAATGGGCCGCCGTCATTTGAGGTGAAGGTCAGGCCGAAATTCGGATCGCTTTGATCGGTCACGGTTGCCACGCCGCGGGTAAAAATATTGATGTCGCCGGAGTCGTAAAACAGGTTCCAATCCGTGGTGGAAGCATTCGGCTGCTCGGCGGTTACCCGCAGGACGTATTGCCCGTTATCCACGGTGCCGCTGCCATCCCATGTAACGCTGTTTAAACCGCGTGTCATCGCACCACCGTCAATCGTTGCGATGGATGCGTTGGTCGAAGCATCAATGACATCAATGCTCACCGAACTGGCGTCATCATTTAAATAAAATAAAATCAAGGCGGCGCTGCCGTCTTCAAAATTCCCGTCAAACTCTGTGGTGTCAGGATTTGTGATTTTTAATTGAGCGGCATAGACATTTGCCAATGCCTGTTGCGTTTGGAAAAAAAGGGCAAAAACAAAGACCGGAATACAAATAATCGTTAACATTTTACGCATATTTTTCTCCTCCGGGGAATGTGATAATGCCGGGAACGGTCGTGCTTGTCCATTCGGGAACCGTTCCCGGCAAAAATTTGGTGTTAAATTTATCTCGTCAACAACATTTTCTTCGTTGCGGTAGCGTTACCGGCGGTTAATTTGTAAAAATAAACACCGGATGCAAAACTGCGCGCGTCGAACTCTGCTTCGTAACTACCGGGCGTCATCTGTCCTTCCACCAGTGTGGCGACCTTTTGTCCCATCAAATTGTAAATCTCCAGGGAGACAAATCCTGCGTTTTTCAGGTCAAAAGCAATGGTCGTGGTTGGGTTAAATGGATTGGGGTAATTTTGTTTGAGCAAAAATCCTTCGGGAATTTGCGACGAAATTTGCTCGATGCCAACCAGGAGATCACCCAAATTGCCGTCGAACAGCCACTTTTCCACTGCCCAGCCATACCAGGATTGTCCATAAACCGCTTGTTCACCGGCTTCGACATCTACGTCGTATGACGACGCAAAACCGCTCCAAAGCCCCGCGCTTGAACCGGTGGAGTAACTGCCGGAATGATCAAAATTCCATTTTGCCTGATCAATCGTATCAACGGTTGCGCCGGTTGCGGCGTTGATGGCATAAATCCGTCCGTAACGATATCCACTGCTGGTGCCGCCATGAAAAAGCGTATCCGTTGCCGCGAAAATCAGGCCGGGATCATCCATAAACGCCAGTCCCAGGTAGGTCGGTGTAAAAAAGGTAGTATCCGCTCTCACTCCGAGATCGTTAGGATCAAGCATCGCTGTAAATGACGCATCCGCTGTATATCCGCTGGTGGGGCTGCCCGTGAATTTTAAAATTTTTCTTTCGGAAGACTGACTGACAAAAACCATTGAACCGTCGCCAGAGGCGGTAATACCATGATATACCCCGGGCGGCAGATCGATGGTTGCCACTGGTGCGCTGTCGTGGCTGGTTCCCCAAGCAGCGTTGGCATCCGTCACCGGCGGGTAAATTTTTACTTCCTGGGTGTTCGTGTCATCTCCTTTTTCCGCGCAGACGTAAACATACCCATTGGCATCCACTTCAATGCCCCAAATTGTATCCGAGCCGGTGATCATGCGGTATTGCGACGCCGCAACATCAAAAACCGTCAGGTCAAAAACCAGGATATTATGCTCTGCATCATTATTTGCCAGGTAAACCCGGTTGTCGCTGTCCCCGGCAATCTGAACGGCATTCACAAAATCAACGTGATCCAGGTTGAATTCCCAAAAACCAATTTCATCGCCGCTGGGGGCGCCGAGTCGCCCATTTGCAGAATCAGCGCCAATGTAACCAACCAAATAATTGATCAGGGAGGGATCATTTGTTACGCGAAAAACCAGCGCGACAAAATCATCCGCGCCCAACGCCGCAACACTGACGGTGCGATTACTTGTCCCGTTGATGGCGTCGTCAAATGTGACATATTGGGTGCCCCATTCATTGGTCTGGGCAAAACCGGCAATGGAACCCAATATAAAAAACACGATAAACATTAACATTTTGCGCATAATACTCGCTCCTTTTTTTGACGTTTAAAAATTTTAAGATAAAAATAAAAAATCATTTTAACAATACCATTTTCCGGGAATCTCTGAAATCGCCTGCTTCCAAAACATAGTAGTACTCGCCGGAGGGCAATTTGGAGGCGTCAAAGTCATAAGAATAATGCCCGGAAGCAAGTTCTTCATTAACCAGGGTTGCCACTTTTTTTCCCAATATGCTGTAAACGGCAAGCGTTACAAAACGGTCTGTTTTAATATCAAACGGAATTGACGTTGTCGGGTTGAAAGGATTTGGATAATTCTGAGCTAAAGCAAAATTTTGCGCAACGCCGTCTTTTTGGGGCGTAATGCCGGTGATGGCCGTCTCACGCTCGACAATAATTACCACCGGCTGATCAGACGTCAGCGTGTTCATCCGGGTAATAAATACCTCCGGCTTATTGTCGCTGTCGAGGTCATCGATCGCCAGGTTGCGCAGATCGGAAAAGGGATTGCCGCTATCGTAAAACACGCTCCATTCATAGCTGGCGGAATCCGCCAAATCACCGCTGCCGCTGTATTCCATGCGATAAACCCGGCTGCCCTGGTCGGAATTATTCCTGGCCGTAAACAGGAAATCCATCAAACCGTCGCCATCGATGTCCCCGACCGCCGATCCGTCCGACGGTAAATCCTTGCCGCCGAGCATAATTATATCCGCGGATGTGAGCGTTGAGACATCGCTGGTGCTGCCGATATAAAAAATGGAACCGTTGGGTCCATTATCCGGTTGAATGCCGGCGGTATAGAATTCCAATTTTCCATCGCCGTCAACGTCGTAAAACCGCATGCCGCGACGATGCCCGAAGTCCTCCGGATCAAACACCTGGTCGATTTCCGCCTGTAGCTCATACGTATTTGCGGCCGTTGCTTCGTAAATTGCCAGGCTAAAAAAATCCCAGGTAAATACCCAGATTTCATTCAGACCGTCGCCGTCAAAATCAACAATCCGGGGGTCGTAAACAACGCCGCCGGTAAATGTTTGCGACTCCTCAAACTCGATTTCGAAGGCCGCCAGCCCTATGCCAATATCAATGCCGCCGGA
>CAYVDX010000241.1:0-6020 GCA_964450485.1 uncultured Calditrichaceae bacterium | reverse complement strand
CGAGATTGCAAAGTTTTTTCACGCGGCCGGCGTTCTGATTTTGGAAGGCATCGGCATGACCGAAAACACTTCTTTTTCGCATTTAAACCGGGTGAATAATTTTCGGTTCGGATGGGTGGGGCTGCCCGGTCCGGGCATCGAGGCCAAAATTGCCGAGGATGGGGAATTTATGACCCGCGGGCGAAACACGATGAAGGGGTATTACAAAATGCCGCAGGAAACCGCTGAAACCATCACCGAAGATGGCTGGCTGAAAACCGGCGATCTCGGCGAAATTGATGCGGAGGGATTTCTGAGAATTACCGGGCGCAAAAAAGATCTGATCATCACTGCCGGCGGGAAAAATATCGCACCGGCAGCCATTGAGGGCGTACTTGCCACGAGTAAATATATTAACCAGGTGTGTGTGATTGGCGACCGGCGCAAGTTCCTGTCCGCCCTGATTACGCTTGATGAGGAAAATGTCACGGATTTTGCCCGAGAAAAAGGAATTCCGTTTGATTCGTTGGATGATCTGATTGGTAACGAGACCATTAAAGCGCTCATCGACCGGGAAGTTCAGGAAAAAAACAAGGCCTTTGCCCGGTATGAAACGATCAAAAAAGTGGTTCTTGTGCCGGAATTCACCATCGAGAACGGTTTTTTGACGCCGACATTAAAAATCAAAAAAAATCGCGTTTTAAATTCATTCGCGGAACAGATAGATCAAATGTATCCCGATTCCTGAGAAAGGTTGCCATGCACGGTGGTGATTTAATCGCAGAGGTGTTGAAAACGCAGGGCGTCAGGTTTTTATTTACGCTGTGCGGCGGGCATATTTCGCCGATATTGGTCGGCTGCAAGTCGCGGGATATTCGCGTGATCGATGTGCGGCATGAAGCAAACGCCGTATTTGCGGCGGATGCCGTTTCGCGGCTCACCGGCACGCCGGGCGTTGCGGCGGTGACTGCCGGTCCCGGCGCAACGAACACCATCACCGCTGTTAAAAATGCCCAACTGGCGCAATCGCCCGTGGTGCTGTTGATTGGCGCGACCGCCACCGCGCTGAAGGGGCGCGGCTCGCTGCAAGACATTGATCAGATGGCGCTGTTCAAGCCGCATGTCAAGTGGGCAAAAGCGGTGCGGCGGGTGAGGGATTTGCCGTTGGCGGTGGAGAAGGCCTTTCGCATCGCCTTGGCGGGCCTGCCCGGGCCGGTGGTTGTGGAGTGCCCGGTGGATTTGCTCTACGAAGAACCGTTGGTGCGCGACATGTACGGCGTATCCGCGATGGGCGGAAAATCGCTCCCTGAAAAAGCCATCAAGTTTTATTTTAACCGTCACCTCAAGAAACTCTTTGCCGGAAAAAACAGCGTTTCGATTTCATCGAACCCACAAACCGGCGTTGTTTCCCAACCGGATGAATCGAAAATCAAAAAAGCCGCCGACAGGCTGCGCACGGCCGCACGGCCGGTGTTGTTAGTTGGCAGCCAGGCCGTGGTTGACGCCGCAAATGTCGCCGCCGTCGCCGCTGCCGTGGCGCGGCTGAACATTCCGGTTTATTTGTCCGGGATGGCGCGCGGTTTGTTGGGAAAAAATCATCCGCTGAATGTTCGCCACAAGCGGCGGCTTGCACTAAAGAACGCGGACTTGGTCATTTTAGCCGGCGTGCCCAATGATTTCCGGCTGGATTACGGACGACACATTCGACGCGGCGCATACCTGGTTTCCGCAAACCGAGGTCGCAAGGATATGACCAAAAATCGCCGTCCCAACCTGGGCGTGTTGGGCGACGCCGGGGTCTTTTTGCAAAAGCTGGGCGATGAACTTCCCGCCGGGCAGCGTTGGAGTGACTGGCTAAGTGCATTGAAACAACGGGATGCGGAACGGGAATCGGAAATTCTCGACAAAGCATCGGTCGGCGGCGATCTCATCAATCCGTTGCAGCTTTTCCGGAAGATTGATGAAGCGGCAGCGCCGGACCGGGTTTTCGTCGCGGATGGCGGCGATTTTGTCGCGACGGCATCTTACATTGTGAACCTGCCCGGCCCCTTGCGCTGGCTGGATCCCGGCGTGTTTGGCACGCTGGGCGTTGGGGCCGGATTTGCGTTGGGCGCAAAACTGGTTTATCCCGATGCGGAAGTGTGGATTATTTACGGCGACGGCTCGGTTGGCTACACCCTGTCTGAATTCGACACTTTTGTCCGGCATCAAATTCCCTTGATCGCCGTGGTGGGAAATGACGCGAGTTGGATGCAAATCGCTCGCGAGCAGGTGGAAATTCTCCAGGACGACGTGGGCACGGTGCTGCGCCGCAGCGATTATCACGCAGTGGCGGAAAGCTTTGGCGGAAAGGGATTCCTGCTGAAGGATTCATCCAAAATTGACGACGTTTTGCAGCGCGCCAAAGCCGCCGCCAACGCCGGTCGCCCGGTGCTGATCAACGCGCATCTCTCCAAAACGGATTTCCGCAAAGGGTCGATTTCGATGTGATTTGTCGTAACGCATTTTACTTTTTTGTGAAAATCGCATGTGGTCAGCGTAAATCGGATAAAAAAAGAAAATTCGCATCTTGAGCAAAGATAGGTTATATTATTCAGCTCTACAACGAAAGTTTCTTCCGAAGAATTTGTAAACAGAGTTTTCCGCATGATTGCAAAACTTCACCGGGATTTACCCATAAAAAAAGAACTGCTGATTTTTGATTTGGATGGCACGCTGGTCAACACCTTAAAAGACCTGGCCGCCGCCGTCAATTTTGCGACGGAAAAACTGGGTGGAAATCCGGCGACTGTGGGAGATGTCAAAAGATATGTGGGCGACGGCGCTCGCAAATTAGTGGAACGGGCTTTGAAGGATGATGCGTCCCGGAAACTTGATGCGGCCATGGAATTATTTTATACACATTACGGCGCGCATTTGAGTGATCATTCGGCGCTTTACCCGGGCGTTTTGGAAACATTGACACATTTTTCAAACATTAAAAAAGTCGTTTTAACCAACAAACCGCAACGATTTACCACACCGCTGCTCGAACAACTGGGTCTCTCTGAATATTTTGAATTCGCAATTGGCAGCGGCGTGGGAATTCCCTTGAAACCGGCGCCGGATGGCATTCTTTCCATTTTAGAAAAGACAAGAGTATCTCCCGAAATGGCGATTATCATCGGCGATAGCTCAACCGATATTTTAGCCGGGAAAGCCGCCGGTATCCACACCTGCGCGGCGGCTTACGGGTATCGCCCTCCGGCGTCGTTGAGCGCGCTGAAACCGGATTTTCTGATTGACAAAATCCTGGAGTTGAAGAAAATCGTTTGCTGATGATTTTTTCTAATTGCCACGGATTAACAGCGATTTTCACAGTTTTCAAATTCAAAAGGTCTGATCTGGCATGCCATGTCAGTGCATTTTGAAAAATCTCCAAATCGATGTTAAGCCGTGTTGATTCGCGGCTAACCTGCATTATACACAGGTCTTATTTAAAATGAATATTAACTTGTTGTCATATTTGATTTTATCTTAAGAATTTCGGTTAATAAAGGATTCGGCGGAATGATTTGTTGGCAGAATCATTAAATTCATAAAAAATAATCATTTTGCCCTTAATTATTCTGCCAAAAAACGTATTAATGAATTAATCAGGCTACAAAAACGTCCGGTATTGAAAAACAACAACGTATCATGTTAAAAATGAGGTAAAAAATGCAAGCGCAACAAATGTTTGATCCGAACAGAGACGACGGCAAAAGCAAGTTAAAATTATTGGCAAATACCATTCGGGCCCTGTCGATGGATGGCGTTCAGGCGGCGAATTCCGGACATCCCGGGCTGCCCATGGGCATGGCGGAGGTCGCGGCGGTGCTGTGGACGCGACATTTGAAGCATAATCCAACGGATCCCCATTGGGTTGACCGGGATCGCTTTGTGCTTTCCGCGGGACACGGCAGCATGTTGCTTTACAGCCTGCTGCACCTCGGCGGGTATGATCTGAGCATCAACGATTTGAAAAATTTTCGCCAATGGGAAAGCCGCACGCCCGGACATCCCGAATTCGGCATGACGCCCGGCGTGGAAACAACCACCGGCCCGCTGGGGCAGGGGATATCCAACGCGGTGGGCATGGCATTGGCGGAAGCCTGGCTGGCAACGCGTTTCAATCAACCCGGGCAGACGGTTGTTGATCACTTAACTTACGTTATTGCCAGTGATGGCGAGATGATGGAAGGCGTTTCCCACGAAGCCTGTTCATTGGCCGGGCATCTGAAATTGGGAAAACTGATCGTGCTTTACGATGATAATCACATCAGCATTGACGGCGACACGGCATTGACATTTACTGAAGACGTGCTAAAGCGATTTGAGGCTTACGGCTGGCATGTACAGCGCGCTGATGGTCACGATGTGTCAGCGATTGACGCCGCAATCGAAAACGCCAAAAGCGAAACGGAACGGCCGTCCATCATTGCCATGCGAACGGAAATCGGGCATGGCAGTCCCAATCGCGCCGGCACCGCCAAAGTGCACGGCGAGCCGTTGGGCGAGGCGGAATTGCGGCTTTCCAAGCAGCAAATCGGATGGGACCCCGACGCTTATTTTTATGTCCCGGATGAAATCAAAAATTACACAAAGCTTTCCGTTGCGGAAGGACAGCGCCGCCAGTCTGAGTGGGAAAAGCGTTTCGCGGCCTACCGCGGCAATCACGCCGGGATGGCCGCGGAATTTGAATCGATGATGCGCGGCGACCTGCCGGAGGGATGGGACGCTAATCTGCCGGATTTTCTTGACGCCAAACCGCAGGCAACCCGGGCATCCTCCGGAACGGTGTTGAACACATTGTGCGGAAACATCCCCAACCTGATCGGCGGGTCCGCGGATTTGAGCGGTTCCAACAAAACCCGGGCCAAAGACGCCCGCAATATCAGCCCGGGAGATTTTTCCGGGAATTACATCCATTACGGAGTCCGGGAGCACGGCATGGCTGCCATCATGAATGGGATGTCCTTGCACGGCGGCATTCGTCCGTTTGGCGGTACATTTCTGATCTTTTCGGATTACTGTCGGGGCAGCGTGCGGCTTTCCGCGCTGATGGAACAGCCGGTCATTTATGTGTTTACCCACGATTCCATCGGGCTTGGCGAGGACGGCCCCACCCATCAACCGGTTGAACATTTGACCGCATTGCGGGTGATTCCCAATTTTGTGGTCATTCGTCCGGCGGACGCCACCGAAACGGTGGAAGCCTGGCGCATTGCGCTGCAACGGAAAGACGGACCGACGGCGTTGATTTTAACCCGGCAAAAACTGCCGGTTTTGGATCGAAGCAAGCCGGGCGCTGCCGCCGCCGCGAACGTCGCCAAAGGGGCTTATGTGCTCCAAACCGAGGAAAATCCCCGGGTGATTTTGATCAGCGCCGGTTCTGAGTTGCAGATTGCCATTGCGGCTGCAAAAATTTTGGCTGAGAAACAGGTCAGCGCGCAAGTTGTTTCCATGCCCTGTGATTATCTATTCGATAAACAGCCCGAATCGTATCGAAACTCGGTGCTGCCGCCGGCAGTGAAAGCGCGTGTCGCCGTGGAAGCCGGCGCAACGCTGGGATGGCACAAATACGTGGGTGATTGCGGAAAAATTGTTGGATTTGATCACTTTGGGGCCTCCGCGCCTTATGAAAAAATTTACCAGGAATTTGGATTAACCCCTCAAGCCGTTGCGGAAGCTGCGCTGCAATCGCTGCAAAAAGCGGGGGAATAATGCAATGGATCGTAATGGATTTGTGAGGGGGGAGATATCGTTACATTCAGTAACGGACACTTTTTAAGGGTGTAGATTCGGTTTTACGTAAAATATTCTCTCATTTATTTCGCCCCCCGGTTTGCCGGGAGGTGAAATATTTGAAAGCAAAAATTACGTAAAATGAAATCTACACCCCTTTTTAATCGCGGGTTGTATTGCATGAATTTGAAGCAGCCATAGTGCCATTTGTCACCATGCAAGCTTCCCTGAAAATCGTGTTGCAATCCCGGCGCTCCGCATAGGCGTAAACCTTA
>CAYVDX010000240.1:0-6031 GCA_964450485.1 uncultured Calditrichaceae bacterium | reverse complement strand
AGATACGGTAACCGATATTGACGAAGTTGTGTATCAAACTTCCACTGATGGCGGCAGTTCCTGGAGTGAGCCTGTTGTGCTCAGCCGGCCTAATCACGACGCTGGTTACCTGGACTTTGTCGGGCATGTCACCGGTGACGGTGTGGATGCCATTTGGCGGGAATCGTTCAGAGAATTTATGGACAACCAGGATACGACCTCTGTGATGTACGCCAAGATCGATTTTATCACCGGCATTGAAGATGATGCTTTCGGGTTGCCCAGGGCATTCGCGTTGGAACAGAATTTTCCCAATCCCTTCAACCCTTCAACGCAGATCAAGTTCTCGATTTTAAATGCAGGGGAGTATGATTTGAGTGTTTTCAACGTGTTGGGTGAAAAAATTCGTACCTTGGAAGTGGCACGTTTGACGGCAGGTGAATACGCTGTAACCTGGGATGGGCGCAATGATACCGGACATTCTGTTTCCAGCGGCATCTATTTTTACCGACTCAGTAGTGAAAAACAGAGTTTTACGCGCAAGATGGTTTTGCTTCGATAAATCGAATATTTGAGCGCTAAAGTTACCCAGGTGTGGTGGTATTCGAGTGTTGGCAATTCTACCTAAATACGATAACACCCGGGCACTAATTATTTCTTCGCAATCCGGAGATAATCATGTTGAAAAAAGTTTTCAGCTATTTCTTTTTATTGATGTTGCCAACGTTTGTTTCAGCCGGGGTCACCGGAAAAATTGTCGGAACGGTGGTAGAGAAAGGCACCGGCGAGCCTCTGGTGGGAGTAAATATCAGCCTGGCGGTTTTAGGGATGGGGGCGGCGACTGACGATGATGGTTATTTCTTTATCACCAATGTGCCGCCGGGAACCTATGCGTTGCAAATTTCCTACATCGGTTATCAAACCGTGGATTACCGGAATGTACAGGTCACGGTGGATCACACCACCGAAATAAAAGTGGCGCTGCGGGAAACCGCCGTACAGTTAATGGACGCCATCACCGTGGTGGCAGAGCGTCCCCTAATCCGGAAAGATGTAACATCCAAGCGCTCGGTGATCGAGGGCAACTTGATTGCCGACAAACTGCCGGTTTCCACGCTCAACGAAGTGCTGGGCATGCAAGCCGGGGTGATCCGCGATGAAGACGGCGCGATCCACATCCGCGGCGGGCGGCTCGGTGAAGTCGCTTATCTCGTTGATGGCACCTACGTGCGCAATCCGTTTGACAACAGCCTGGGCGGCAATGTTGATGTGGAAGCCATCCAGGAGATGGAAGTCATTTCCGGAACGTTTAACGCGGAATACGGCAACGCACTTTCCGGGGTGGTGAATATTGTCACCAAAGAGGGCAGCCCGGAATACAAGTTCAAACTCCAATACGAATCACCGATGCTCAACCGTTCGCCCTATCATCAGCCGGATTGGCTGCTGCAAACCGATCAAGTGAAATCGCTGTTGCCGGAACAACAGGCAGAATACCGCGACCTGGTGCGCGATTCCACCGGCGCGTCAGCGTATCGACGTTTCCGGGTGTTGGATTCGCCGTTCACAGACAACCTTACCGGGATCAGCATGTTGGGAAAAATCAACGGAAGCATCAGCGGACCGTTGCCGGGACTAAATAACCGGGTGCATTTTTTTATCGCGGGAACTTTTCGCAATGAGGAAAGCCCATTGCCTTATGGTTTCGACTTGGATCGCATTCTGTCTTCCAAGCTCACTTTCAAACTCGCTTCGACATTAAAATTCCAGTTTAACGCAGACTGGTCCAACCGCTGGTTCCAGGATTACAATCATCAATACAAATACTGGCCGTTTTTTGAGTCGAGCGAACCGGAAATCAGCAGTTATCCCATTTCCCGCGACTTAAAAACCCGCTTTACCGGTAAACTTACCCACACGCTCAACAAATCGACCTTTTACAAGTTGAGCCTGTCGCGAATTTATAACTCTGAAAGGCGTACCGTGCCGGGGCGCACCGTCACGACTGACCCCAATACCGGTGAATTGATTTTCAGCGATTACCAAAGGCGTCTTTTTTTCCAGGGGTTAGACGGCAGCTTTCGCATCGGCGACGTGCGCTATTGGCGTAAAACCCGCTCTACGACTTTTGATCTTGATGCCGATGTGGTCAGCCAGGTGAATCGTTACAACCAGGTGAAAACCGGCATAGAGCTTCGCCTGCACGAGATATTCCGCCATCGCGTGGGCATGCCGCCGCGCCAACGGTTGGAATTTTTTAAGCGCAAACCAGTGGAATTCGCGGCGTATCTCCAGGATAAAATCGAGCTATCCTTTCTGATCGTCAACATGGGGCTGCGCTTCGATTATGTTGACGCCAAGGATGAATATTTTTCAGACCCGGGACGAATTTTACAAACCATAACCAACGATCAGGGTGAAACGAGTATTACCACCGTACCGGCGGAACCCGCTCCTTCGCGGAAAAAATTCAGCCCGCGCATCGGTTTAGCGCACCCGATTTCCACAACGACTGTGTTTCATTTCGCCTACGGTCAATTTTTCCAGATCCCACGTTATTATGATCTTTATCGCAACAACGAATTGCAAGACATTCTTGTCAA
This sequence comes from uncultured Calditrichaceae bacterium, assembly GCA_964450485.1. Taxonomy (GTDB): domain Bacteria; phylum Calditrichota; class Calditrichia; order RBG-13-44-9; family J075; genus JACKAQ01. The sequence goes on along the minus strand of CAYVDX010000240.1, from coordinate 3,449 downwards.
CGATCCGCTTATCGGCAATCCCGGGCTGGAACCGGAAGAAACGACCGCTTTCGAGGCGGGTATTAAACAGCAGCTCGGTAATGACTTCTCAATTGACCTGACGGCATATTATAAAGACATTGACAACCTGATTTCCAGCTTTTATTTCTTCTCCGGCCGGGATTATACGGTATTTATCAATGCCGATTACGGGCGGGTGCAGGGTGTTGATGTTACCCTAAACAAGCGCTACAGTCATTATTTCTCCGGCTCGCTGAACTACACCTTTCTGATCGCCCAGGGCAATGAATCCGATCCAATCGAGGGGTTTACGCTGTATCGCGAAGATAATGCTCATTTGCGCCCCAATCGCAACTTTCCGTTGGATTTCGACCGCCGGCACAGCTTCAACTTGAATGTGGATGTGGGCTTTCCCAAAGGCTTCGGACCGGAAGTGCTCGGTTTTCATCCGCTGGAGAATTTTACCGCAAATTTTTTGATGCGCGCGGCCAGCGGACTGCCATACACACCCTCATCCCGCGATCCCGACGCCACTGTGGAACCGGAACGCAATTCCGCTCGCAAACCCTGGGTGAATCAGGTTGACCTGCGGCTTACCAAGCGTTTCAATTGGTTTAAAACTAATACCAACTGGTATTTACGAATTGAAAACCTGTTTGACAAAATCAACGTGCTTCGCGTATGGACACGCACGGGTGACCCATGGGATCAGGGGCCAACATCAATTTTTAGCAAAGACCGCCAGGCGAATCCTGAAAATGTAGATACGCGGCGCACCATACGCACCGGGGTGATTGTGCGGTTTTGATTAAAGAAGAGTGAACACGGATTGACTAAAATTTCAAATTTGAAAATCAAAATTCGGAAAGAGAAAATCATTTTTCAGACTTCCAACCTTATCCTTGAGAATGAGGCAAAAAACATGTTGATGCCTAAATCCATTTTAATTATCATCCTGGCAGCTTCAACAGTATTCGCACAGTCTTTGAAGCCGGTAAAAGAAATTGACGATATTCAGCAACGCGGCAGTAAAGCAAAACTCTCAAAAGTTGCGGGATTTGCTGATGAAGCGGTGGGCGTGCTCGACAAGGGACAATTGCAAAATCTCACCATGAATTACGGGCAGATCACCGATACGCGCTATGAGGACCGCGGCAACGCCCCAACCCAATTTTTCTATAATTTTCGCTATCCCCGCAAAAATTTTACCGGGGTGAGCGACGATTTCTCGCTGTTCTTCGCCCTGCCGGAGAATTCGCGAAACGGCAATAATGGCAATGTCATCGACGGGTGGACCGATAATGATAACGAAGATTGGGTCGCTAAAGACAGGGCATACGGCACAACGCATTACAATCCCGCTACAGACCCCAGCCCGGAAACGCCGCTGCTGTACCCCCCGGATAATCCCACTTCGCCGTATCTTGCGCATAGTGATTTGCCCCTCACCTGGCCGGTTGATGAAAACGGCATGCATTTCTGGCCGGGCTATTTTCGTCGTGATCCCAATACCGGCGAGGAATTCGAGGGTGAGTTTGCCTCAGACCGCGATGTTTATGCCGTGTTCACCGACGCCAACAATCAATTGGGCAATCCCATCGGCCTGGAGGTGGAAATGATGGCTTACAGCTACGGTCGCCCGTACGCCGATAAATTCCAGTTTTACGAATTTTTTATCCACAATAAAAGCGGGCGACAGTTGGATAGCTGTTACGTAGGATTTTATGTCGATCCGGATTGCAGCGATCACGGCGAGGAGATTCTCATTACGCCCGATGCAGATTTCAGCGATCCCAATGTGCCGGACATCATTCTGCAACGCGATATCGATGGCGACATTGGCGGAGCCACGCGACCCAATTCCGTGGGTGTTTTGGAGGATTATTCCTTTGGCATGGCCGTGTTAGAGTCGCCGAAAAACATGGGGGTGACGACCTTTCATTATTACGAAGATTCCGGCCCCACCGAAGATGAAATCCTGTGGCCAATTATCTCAAGCAATCCCACTGACCCTGACATAAAGGTATTTGCCAATAACTTCTTTCACGGATCAAACCCCCGGATCGACGATGTGAATTTGATCCCTGCTTTTGGAAAAGTAGATTGGGTGTATATTGTGGCGACCGGCCCGTTTTCAATGGCGGCTGATGAAATGGTAAAATATACCATTGTGGTTGCCATCGGCGATACGGATGCCGATTTTTTAGCCCAGATCGACCAGGCGGTGGAGATGTTCAAGTTCAACTTCATTGGCCCCACGGCCCCACCGGCACCTACGCTGTCGGTCATTGCCGATGATGGGCAAGTAACCCTTTATTGGGATGATATTTCCGAAAAAGTGCCCGATATTTTTACCGGAAATATTGATTTTGAAGGGTATCGCATTTATCGAAGCCAGGATAATGGACAAACCTGGGGTAGGGAAGTCGCCGACGTACAGGGCAATTTGATCACATACGAACCGCTGGCCCAGTTCGACATCGAGAACGGCATTAGCGGTTTTGATCCGCAAAATCCCTTTACTTATTTGGGTGACGACACCGGTATTCGCCACACCTTTGTCGATAAAACCGTGAAAAATGGCATCCGCTATTCTTACACCATTGTGGCGTATGACCGCGGAGACGACATCATTTTTTCGTTGGAATCGGCTCGCGGCACCAGCACCGCGGATCGCAATTTTGTGACTGTAACCCCGCGCCCGGATTTCACCGGAAAAGTGCCCGCCAAAGTGGAATCGCTGGAACATATCGCCGGCAATGGGAACGGAGAGGTCGTGATTAACATTGTGGATGAAGATAACCTGCCCACGGATTCCTACGAATTATCTTTTAACGGCAGCCCGGCAACCGGTTTTCGCCTGGTAAATGCTTCGCGCGGCGATACCCTGGCCGGCAATTTGCCGCTCAATTTTGACGATACGCCGGTCATCGATGGTTTCCAGGTATCGGTGGAATCCGAAGGAAAACTCGGCGGCGTGAAAAGTGTGACGGATGGATTTGGCAAGAATGTGCTGGGTGGGGCGAACATCGATAGCAGCGGCTCCTGGTTTGTCATCATTTCGGAATTTAATACCTCGGATTTGGAATACCGCGCCCATGATTACGAAATCCGTTTCACCGGGCAAGGCGCTATTGCTTTTAGCTGGGGGCCGCCAAGTGTTTCAACGGCTGCGATTCCGGTGAATTTCGAGATTTGGGATGTCACCCCGGGCGTCAACCAACAGGTGGCTTTTGAGGTTCAGGATAACAATAATAACAGCCAGTGGGACGAAGGGGAATTGATTTTCATCCTCAGCGCGCCATATCCCAATCCCCAAATCGGAGCGCCGCTGCCGGCTGCTTTTCCAAATGAATTTCCCTACCAGGTTAATATTTCCAACGCGCCCGGCGACACGGAACGCAAGCCGCCGCAAACGGGTGATGTGGTGCGAATCGAATCGTTCCGCA
>CAYVDX010000239.1:0-6034 GCA_964450485.1 uncultured Calditrichaceae bacterium | reverse complement strand
GATCCGATGGCAAAGAGCATCGAAATTCTGAAAAACCGGGCGGGCGAATTTCAGCGTATCAGCCGGGCGTTTGAAACGGGCAGCGTGCAATCGAATTTGCTCAAAGGTCTGGCCGTTGATTTGGGCGATGTGTTTGGCAAATAACCTGCCGCGATCTCCTCGTTCAAAGCGCCTGCTTCGGCATCTCTTTTACTCAAAATCACAAGCTCAATTCTCCTTTGTCGCATCCAGCCAAAACTCCCGCGCTCCGATCAACTTTCCGCTGCCGTTGTATAATTTTAGCTCGCCTTTTCCGCGAACCCCATTGCCGATGAAGCGCGAAAAATAGATGCGATACCCCGGGCTTGCCACGGGAACCCGGGCTGTTTTGACGCCCAAAAGTTGCCCGTTAAATCGCCACTCGGCTTTGATGCTGTCCGGCCGCTGGGTGGTGATGCGCGCCCACATCCACACCGTGGCGGTTTTGAGGGTGTCGGCAATTCCTTCGGGCATGCGGGTTTCCCGGTTCACGTTTTCGCAAATCAGCAGGTTTTCCGCCCGGCGGATGGCTGCGCCGGAAAGCGCGCGATCTGTTGCTGACGCTTGCGACGGCGTTTCAGGCGGCGATGCATTTTGCTTCGCGGTTGTCGCCCTGATTAATTCCTTCTGCTTTTTTTCCACGAAAACATCGGCTTGCGTTTCCGGTTTTTTGACTCCATCCTGCTGCAATGGCGGTGATGGCGCGTCGCTGCCGTTGCTGATTTTGCGGGCTTGAACGGGCTGTTGCGATGCTTTTTGTGGCGCCGCCGTCGTTTGCCTTGGCGCGGCTTTTTGCGTTTTTTTAGCGGCGACATGTTGCGCGGTTTTCGGCTTTTCGATTTTTGCGACGACGAGATTGTCGGTTTTTTGAGTGTGCGTCGTTGGTTTTTCAGCATTTCCAACATTTTCGACCGTTTCAACCGGTAGAGACGCCGGTTTGGCGCGAGATTCCGCGGCGATTGCCGGCAAATTTTCCGACGATTGTTGCCGCGGCTGCCGATCAAAAAAAGCGCGCCCAAGCACAATGCCGATAACCAGCGCGGGCAGGGCAATCACCGCAATTTTCGGGTATAAATTTTTGCGGAAGAGTTGGGTAATTTCCGTTCGGGAAGCCGGACGGGTTTTATCGGCAAACTCATTTGGACTTAATTTCCCGGCCAATAAATTTTCCACGGCGTCAACCAGCGGATAAGCATCATCCGTTTTGTCGATGGCAAAATTTTCCGTGATGAGCCGCGTCGCAGCCACAAAAGGCGGGTGGGCAAGGCGTTTTTGGGTGAATTGTTGGCTGAGTTGCATCAATACGCCGAGTTTTTGCGCGGCCGGCAACGCCCGCGACCATTCGTTTAAGCGTTTGAGCCGGTCGTATTTTTCGCTCCATTTTGCCAAAACCGGGCGCAGGTGGGAAAGAATATCATTTTTATTTCGGAACTCCGTCGCCGCGCCATTTTTGCGCAGATTCTCGGTAAAAGCTTCCAGTCGGGTGCGTTTAATGAAATCATCTTCGCGGCGTTTCTCCGGCCAGGCGGCTTTGGGGGAAATGACGTAGCAGGCGGTTTCCCTGCCCAATTTTCGGGCAAACTCAAGTTCTTGTTCAACCAGCGATTTTGCCTGGTTTTTGGGCAAATGCCCGTAGCGATGCGCGTAAATGCCGATAAACACATCCGCGTCCGCAATCATTTCGCAGGCGTTTTCCCACGCATCCGGCGCATGATGGGGAATTTCCAGCATTAGCGGCTCGTGAGAAAGTTCGAGCAGCATTTCCCGAAGGGCGTCGCGGTAGGCTTTTAAATCATCCCGGGTGGAACTGATGAACACTTTCATGGCGAGCGTCCTTTTCGCAAAATTAATACCACGGAAACGTTTAATGACGCCGCAATTTCTCAATCATGCGGCGTTTATTTTGCCAATCACCCCGTAATATCAACAAATGGGTAAAGCCTTATCGATCAACCATGCGAATCGTTTTAGCATCAACCCTTTGCTCAAGAAAAATGTTGTTCACCGTTCATTTGAAAAGCTTATTTAGACAAAAACTTACGGAATTTATTGATTCATATCAAGAATTTAGTTGGCAAAATGGTCAGGGAGCGTGGGTTGCGACAAGGGAAGCGTTTTGCCCGTCAAATGCTGCCGCAATAAAATTTTACCCGGACGCCGCCGTTGCTGAATGCTAATATTGCGCGCAAATTCAGCCGGGTTTGCCGGATTAATGCCGCGTCATGGCATAAAATACCGATTTGCCAGCCGGTAAATTTATCGCGGAGCACATTTCCGAATTGCGCGTAGAGATTTCGCAAATCGCGGTTGCCGCGCGCGCGAATGCCATAGGGCGGGTTGGTGATAATCCAGCCCGGCTGTTGCGGCGGCGGGAGCATTGCGGAAAAAGCGTGTTGCGAGAAATCAACAGCATCTGCAACACCGGCGCGGCCGGCATTGGCGCGGGCGGCTTCGATGGCGCCGGCGTCGCGGTCGGCGGCGAAGATGGCGGGCGCCGGCATGATGCGTGATGCGAGATGCGTGATGCTGGCGCGGGCTTCATCGATGAGCGTTTGCCAGGCAGCGGTCTGGAAAACCGGCCAGTTTTGAAACGCGAAATTTCGATTCACGCCGGGCGGAATGTTTTTGGCAAGCAGCGCGGCTTCGATGGGAATCGTGCCTGCGCCGCAAAACGGATCGAGGAGCGGCGATTTGCCATCCCAGCCGGAAACCCGGATTAACGCCGCTGCAAATGTTTCCCGCAGCGGCGCTTTTGCCGCGGCCTGCCGGTAGCCGCGGCAATGCAAATTTGCCCCGGAAGAATCCACGCTGACCGTGCAGCGGTCCCGGACGATGCGGACGATCACCAATTGCGGGGGATTGCCGTCCGGGTCTTCCGCTGGCTTAACCTGCTCAGGCAATCGCCCCATTTTTTTGCCGATGGCTTGCAGCACCCGTTCCGCCGCCGCGCCGGAGTGGTACAAACGCGATTTTTTGCAGCTCACCCGCAGCGCCACCGGCTGACCCGGCAGCAGGTATTTCTCCCAATTCATCCGGCTGATTTTCCGCTTGAGTTCCGGGAATCCGCCGGCGTAAAATGCGCCCAATCGCAGCAAAATCCGGCCGGCCGTGCGCAGGTGCACATTGGCGCGATACACATCGCGCAGCTCCCCGGTAAATGCGATGCCGCCCGGTTCCGCCGCCAAATTCTCCGCGTCGATTTCCCGGATCAAGCCCAGTGATTTCATTTCAGTTGCCAGGACGGTTTCCAATCCCGGCGCGCAAACGGCGTAGTATTTGTTCATGCGGCAATGTAATCAAAAAACCGCGAAAACAACATTCCTTGCCAAAAATTACTTGACATTTCATACGGCATTGCCGTATTATTTAACATGTTATTCATCGAGACCACGATTTTTACGAAGTTAATTCGGAATTATCTGAAAGCCGATGAATACCTGGGATTACAAAAGTATTTGCTCAAATATCCTGATAAGGGAGACATTATTCCGGGCGCCGGCGGGGTAAGGAAATTTCGATGGTCGTTGCCTGGCAAAGGCAAAAGAGGCGGCGTTCGAGTCATTTACTATTGGAAAAGCAAGCCGATGAAATTTGGTTGCTAACGATTTATGGGAAAAGTGAAAGAAGCACGATCCCTAACCATATCATCAAAAAAATTGCTGAGGAAATTAAAAATGTCTGACAGAGATACCGGGTTAGAAATCCTAAAAGGGCTTCAAGAAATTAAGGCCTTCAAAGCGGGTGAACTAAAATTAAAAACCCGTGAATTAAAAGAACCTTCTCCGGCAAAAGAGATACGTTCAAGGCTCAACTTATCACAAGCGGCGTTTGCGGCCTTGATGGGGGTTAGCCTGCGAACGATCCAGGATTGGGAGCAAGGGCGACGCGAGCCTTGCGGGCCGGCGAAGTCTTTACTACGAATCGCGGAACGCCATCCTGAGGTTTTCCTGAAATTTGTGTAGTTTTGCATTTGTTGCAAACAGGCAACTCGTTCAATGCTCCTGCTACGAACGTCCTTTTCAGAAAAGCTCTTGCTTCGTTCCCTTTTTACACAAAAACCCGGATGAAAATGCAATTCTCATTCATCCCCAAAGGCAGTTACTGAAATATGAATCTCGAACAACTCATTCCATATCTCAAAGAACAAAACAGCTTTATGCAGCACGTCACCCATTGGGAGACGCTAAAAGCGCGCCCGGCGCAATTTGCCGAATTTCCCGGCGCGGTGGATGAACGGCTGCGCGCGGCGCTGCATCAAAAAGGTATTAAGCAGTTGTATTCCCACCAGGCGGCGGCGTTTGAGCAGTTACAGGCCGGCAAAAACGTGGTTTTGGTAACGCCCACAGCTTCGGGAAAAACATTGGGTTACAACCTGCCGGTGCTGAACCGCATTTTGCAGGATGACGCGGCGCGGGCGCTCTATCTTTTTCCGACGAAGGCGCTGGCGCAGGATCAATATCACGAGTTGCACGACCTAATTTCCCTGCTGGGCGTGGACATCAAAACCTACACCTTTGACGGCGACACCCCGGCTTCCGCGCGAAAAGCGATCCGTCGCGCCGGGCACGTGGTGATGACCAATCCGGACATGCTGCACCAGGGCATTTTGCCGCATCACACCATCTGGCTGAAGCTGTTTGAAAATTTGCGGTTTGTGGTGATCGACGAAGTGCATTATTATCGCGGCGTTTTCGGCAGCCATTTGGCGAATGTGATCCGCCGCCTGAACCGCAACGCACGGTTTTACGGCAGCGAACCGCAATTCATCTGCTGTTCGGCCACCATCGCAAACCCGCGGGAAATGACCGAAAAGCTTATCGGCAAACCGGTGGAACTCATCGATGAAAACGGCGCGCCGCGTGGTTGCAAGCATTTTGTGTTTTACAATCCGCCGCTGGTCAACCCGGAATTGGGCATCCGCCGCTCGGTGCTGAAGGAGGTCAATCGCATTTCCCGGATGTTGATGGAAACCCGGGTGCAGTCGATTGTTTTTGCACGCAGCCGCAATCGCGTGGAAGTGCTGACCCGCTATTTAAAAGATCAGGCGCGCAGCCTGCATATTCCCGAAAAACAGGTGCGCGGCTATCGCGGCGGCTATTTGCCGCTGGAGCGGCGGGAGATCGAACGGGGCTTGCGTGCCGGGGAAATATTGAGCGTGATCAGCACCAACGCGCTGGAATTGGGCATTGATATCGGGCAGCTCGACGTGGCGATTTTAGCCGGATATCCCGGGTCCATTGCCAGCGCCTGGCAGCAATCCGGCCGCGCCGGCCGACGCAGCGACACATCGCTGGCCATTATGATTGCCAGCAGTTCGCCGCTGGATCAATACATCGTCAATCATCCCGAATATTTTTTCCAAAAATCGCCGGAGCACGGCATTGTCGATCCCGATAATTTGCTCATTTTGATGAGCCATTTGAAATGCGCCGCTTTTGAAATTCCTTTTTTGGAGGACGAAAGCTTCAGCGCGGTTGCCACGCGGGAAATTTTGGATTACCTGGCGGAGAAGCGCGTGTTGCAAAAATCCGGTCGGAAATATCATTGGATGAGCGAAATTTACCCGGCGGAAACCGTCAGCCTGCGCAGCGCGTCGCCGGATAATGTTGTCATCATTGACACGACGAAGCGGGAACGGGTCATCGGCGAAACCGATCTGTTCAGCGCGCCCATGCTGGTGCACACCGAGGCGATTTACATGCACGGCAGCATTCAATATCACGTTGATGAACTCGATTGGGATCGCAAAAAAGCATACGTGCGCCGGGTGGAAGTAGATTATTACACGGACGCCATCACCAAAAGCGATGTCAAAGTGTTGAGCGTTGACGAACGCAAACCGGCGGCGCGGGCCGGGCTGAATTATGGGGAAATCAAGGTGAACACCGTGACGACCGGCTACAAAAAAATCAAATTGTTCACCCATGAAAACGTGGGGTCGGGGCAGGTTCACCTGCCGGAAATTGAGATGCACACCGCGGCGGTCTGGCTGGATTTCCCGGAAGATTTCGCCCAA
>CAYVDX010000238.1:0-6040 GCA_964450485.1 uncultured Calditrichaceae bacterium | reverse complement strand
AAATGCGAAGTTCGGTTTCGGAAAACAGCACCGGGATTTCTTCTTTCATCTGTTGAAAGGAAACATACCAGCGATGGTTGACAAAATCCGCGCGGGTCATCTTTAAATGATCGGGGCTGACGCCCAGCGTTTGGGCATTATTTGTCAAAAATGTTCGGGCTGCCGCTTCGACATTTCCCCGGGAAATGAAAGAATACCCGTCAATTGGAATGCCTTTGCCAAAAGCGCGGTGCGGCGTTTGGGTTGCCTCATTCCATTGCACGGACCATTGCCCGTTTTTTTGAACAAACGATTGCCAGCGTTTGGAAACGGTCAGTTGCTGTTGTACGGCGAGATTCTCCGGCAGCGTTAATTCTTTTTGTGGCGGGAGCAAAATCGAGCCGTCGCTTTCGACTTGCTGCGCATTTAAAAGGGGCGTTAAAAAGAATAAAAACAGTGAAATAAACAATGAACAAGTGAGAGCTGATCGGGTGAAATATTTCATAAACAAGACCCTTTCGGTTTTGCGTTGAATGAGAGTTATTTTATAATTGTTTCAGGTTTATCCCGCAATTCGGAAATGCATAAGGCTTTGGATTTGGGTTAGAGCAATAATTTCTCACGCGCCGTATCTTCCGCCGACTGTTTTGCGAAAAAGCACAAAAAATGCGTTGTATCCTCGCAGCGAGGAATTTGTGAGCGGTTAATGTTCGCGCTATTTTTTGGCCTTTCCCTGCAATCGCGCTAATTCCCGGCGCAAACGGGCGATTTCCGCTTCGGCTTCTGCGTGAGTGCGCAGGCGCTCGCCGGTGTGCGCGTCGTACAGGCGCCGCTTGCCGTTTTCGACCACTAAATCCAATCCTAATACACCGCTGTGCAACCGTTGGCCGGGCAACGGCTGGTATTCCCCGTCAACCAGACGAAAACCGCGTAATTGTTCCGGAAACGTCTCTTTCAGGGGATCAAAAATAAAATATTCCTGAACACCCATTTCGGCGTAAAGCACTTTTTTACTGCCTAAATCCTCCAGGCGGGTGGAGCGGGAAATAAGTTCGATAATCACGTCCGGGGCTTTTTTTTCGACTTCCAGGTTGTAAATGCGCCGGCTTTTTTTCGCGACGCCGCGCACCACAAAAATATCCGGGGAAACGGATTGCTGTTCGCCGGTTTCTTTATCGCGCGGCAGGTAGAGAAATATATTGCCGGTCACGTAAACTTGCGCGTCTTTGCGAAAATATTCTTCCAGGCTGTCGAGCAAATCGATCATCTGCTGGCGGTGCACATCGGTTTCGGCCATGGGTTTTCCATCCGATTCGGGTAAGTATGTGGTTGTTTTCCTGTGAATGGGTTTCGCTTTTGGAACAGTTGTGATTGCCATAAGTGCGATCTTCCGGTTTTTTATGATAAAATCAAAATAGTATGTCGGAAAGGAAATGTCAAGTAAGTAAATTGGGAGGCGGTGGCGCTGTATTACGGCATACAAATAAGTTAAAATCAAATTTGGTTGAATCCGTTGTTGGGCATGTTTAAGTTGTGTTGTCTTACAAAAAAGCAGGGGAAAATTATGCAGGATATTTTCACGGAACTGGAAAAGTGGCTTGAGCGCGGACAGCCGTTTGCGCTGGCAACCGTCACCAAAACCTGGGGGTCCGCGCCGCGCGGCGTGGGGTCGGGCATGGCGATTACCGAAGATATGCAGGTGATCGGCTCGGTCAGCGGCGGCTGCATCGAAGGGGAAGTGATCGCGACGGCAAAGCAGGTGCTGGCGTCCGGCGCGCCCCAATTGCTCAACTTTGGCGTTTCGGATGAAACGGCCTGGAGCGTGGGCCTAAGTTGCGGCGGAAAAGTGAACGTGTTTGTGGAAAAACACCCGGCGTTTTCGGAAAATCCGCTATCGCGGGAAGCCTGGGAAGCGGCGCACACCGCGCTTTCTCACAAGCAACCGGCGATTTTGCTCACCAAACTCGATCCCGAAAAGCACGCGCATTTGCTGGTTTTTCCCGATGGCAAAACCTTTGGCGACGGCGAACATTTCCCCGAACACGCCTTGCAGATTGCGCTCGAAGCGTATGAAAAACGCCAAAGCCGACAGTTAGACATTGACGGCGAGCCGGTGTTTGTGCAGGTGTTTCCCCGGAAAGACCGCTTGATTATTATCGGCGCGGCGCATATTTCCATTCCATTGGTAAAGTTGGCAAAAGAACTGGATTTCGAAGTGATCGCCATCGACCCGCGGCGGGTGTTTGCCACGCCGGAACGTTTTGCCACGCCGCCGGATCAAATGTTTGACGAGTGGCCGCAAGAAGTGCTGCCGAAATTCGATCTCAGCGAAGATGACTACGCCGTGCTGCTGACCCACGATCCGAAGATCGATGACCCCGCGCTGCACATTTTTTTGAAAAGCGACGTCGCTTACATCGGCGCATTGGGCAGCCGGAAAACCCACGCCAAACGGGTGCAACGTCTGCGGGAAGCAGGCTTTTCCGAAAAAGAAATCGCGCGGATTTTCGGGCCGGTGGGGTTGAATATCGGCGCAAAAACGCCGGTGGAAATCGCCCTGAGCATCCTGGCGCAGATCATCGAAGTACGAAACAAGACGCGGTAGAGACAGGTTGCGACCTGTCTAATGGGTGTGACCTGTCTAATTTCGCAGTCTAATTGCATCGCCCACACGAAAATCGGATAAAAAACCAATGATTGAAGCACAAAAAACATCGCCGCCGGTTCCGGGGGAATATCGCCGATACGATCGCCGGCCGTTGGAAGCGCTTTTTCGTCCGGGGAGCATTGCCGTGGTCGGCGCGTCCGAAAAGCCGCGCAACCTGGGGCGAATGGCGTTGTGGAATCTCATTCGCTATCATTTTGGCGGCACGGTTTTTCCGGTGAACCCGCAGTGCAAAAGCGTATTGGGAATCAAAACCGACCCAAAATTAACCGACATTGACGAACCGATTGATTTGGCGATCATCGCCACGCAGGCAGCGGTTGTGCCGGAAATTATTGAGCAATGCATCGAAAAAAAGGTGGGCGCGGCGCTGATCATTTCCTCCGGTTTTAGCGAATGCGGCGATGCCGGATGTGAATTGGAAGCAAAAATTTTAGCGCGTGCGCAGGCTTGCGGTTTGCAAATTTTAGGACCAAACAGCGCCGGGCTGATGATGCCGCACGCCGGTTTGAATGCTTCCATCCATCACGCCATGCCCATGAAGGGGCACGTTGGGTTGATCAGCCAAAGCAGCTCCATCGCCGCGGCAATTCTCGATTGGAGCGCCCGCGAGAAAGTGGGCTTCAGCGCCTTTGTTTCCGGCGGAAATATGGCCGACATCAACTGGGGCGAACTGATTTACTACCTCGGCGAAGACCCGCACACCCACAGCATCGTCATCTATTTACAATCGCTGCGGGATGCGCGCTCGTTCCTCTCCGCCACCCGGGAAATCGCCCTGTCCAAACCGATTATCGTGCTCAAAAGCGGGCAAAGCAGCGTGGACGATTCCCGGGAAAATGCCCAAAACGGCGATTTGATTTCCCAACACGATGTGCTGGACGCCGCGTTTCGGCGCAGCGGCATTCTCCCGGTGAAATCGCTGGTGGATCTGTTTGCGATGTCGGAAATTTTGTCCAAACAACCCCCGGCGCAGGGACGACGCTTGGCCATTGTCACCAACGCCGGCGGCGCCGGCATTCAGGCGCGCGCGCGACTGCGCGAAGGCGGCGGAAAAATGGCGGAATTCAGCGATGAAACCATCGCCGCGTTGAAAGGCGCGCTGCCGGAAAAATGGCGACCCGGAAATCCCGTGCACCTGTTCCGCGACGCCGACGCCGCGCGCTATGAAAAAGCGTTGGCCGTGCTGTCAATTGCGAAGGAAATCGACGGTCTGTTGGTTATCCTGGTGCCGCGACTGCTGGCTGAACCCTCGGAAACCGCGCGAAAGATGACCGCGTTTGCCAAGCTTTCCGGCAAACCTTTTTTGGCAAGCTGGATGGGCGGCGAGGCGGTCGCGGAGGGCAAAAATTTTTTGAATGAAGCGAATATTCCCACCTTCCCTTTTCCCGATACCGCCGCGACGATTTTTAACTACATGTGGCAATATACCTACAATTTGCGCGGTCTTTTTGAAACGCCGCATCTTCCGGCGGATGACCGGGAATTGGCGTCGCGGCGCGATAAAGCGGCGGCTTTTATCGACGAGTTGCGCACGGCGAATAAAACCGCGCTGTCGCTGCATCAATCCCGGCAAATTTTGGAAATGTACGGCATTCCGGTTTCGTCGCTGCGTCGCATGGTGAAGCCGTATCAGCTCATTTTAGGCAGCGTGACGGACCGCCTGTTCGGCCCGGTGTTGTATTGCGGCGCCGGCGGCGCGTTGGGACGCGTTTTTAAAGATGTCGCGGTGGCGCTGCCGCCCCTGAACAGCACGCTGGCCCGGCGAATGATGGAGCAAACCCACATCTACGCGGCAATGCGCGGGGAAGCGGGCGGCGCGGCGATTCCGACGGATCATTTTGAACAACTCCTGGTGCGGTTCAGCCAATTGGTGGTGGAACAGCGCCGGATTAAATCGATAAAAATCAACCCGTTGAAGGTGACCGGAAAAACCCTGGCCGCGCAAAAGGTGCAAATTGTGCTGCACGATCCAAAAACGCCGGCGCGGGATTTACCCCGGCCGGCCATTCGCCCCTACCCGATTCGCTACGTGCGGACGGCGCATTTGCGCGATGGCGCGCCGATCATTATCCGTCCGATTCGTCCCGAAGATGAGCCGCTGATGGTCAAATTTCACGAAAACCTGTCGGATCGCAGCGTTTATTTGCGCTATTTTTACCCGCTGAATATTCGGCAGCGGATTTCCCACGAGCGACTGGCCCGGATTTGTTTTATCGATTACGACCGGGAAATGGTGCTGGTTGTGGAGAAGCGCAAGCAGAAAACAGGTGATCCGGAAATCATCGCCGTGGGCCGGCTGAACAAGCTGCGCGGCGTCAATGAAGCGGAATTTGCCGTCACCATCGACGACGCCTATCAACGGCAGGGGCTTGGCGTTAAAATTTTGTCACAGTTAGTGGAAATCGGGCGACGCGAAAAGCTCGACAGGATTGTCGCGGACATTTTGCCGGAAAACCGCGGGATGCAGCGCGTCAGCGAAAAAGTCGGCTTTGCGCTGCAATTCAACCCGGATGAACAAGTGGTAAAAGCGGTGATTGATTTGACAAAATAGCGGAGGAAATTTTATGCTGCGAAGACTCAGCGGTTTTGTAATGATTGTCAACACCTTGATTCCCCCATTGCTGATTGCCGGGATTTTGCTCGGCGGCTGGCTGGTTTACCAAAAAGTCCGCGCGCCGCTGCACAACATCAGCCTCACCCTGGATCGCATGAATGCGGATATGAATGTCACCCTGGATCGCACCGGGCGTGCATTTAATACCCTTGCCGAGCCGTTGACGGCGGTGAAAAACCGGGTTGTGGCGGCGTCAAATTACATTGCCGAAATCCCCGTGAAATTGCCGGATTTGGACATGCCGGACATCGATTTAAATATCTTGCCCGAAATCGAACGGCTGGATGAATACCCCTGGTTTAATTTGGAAATGAAGCCGGTCAGCGTGCCCTTGCCGGAAATCAGCGGACCGGAAATACCCGGTTTGCAGGAAACGAAATCCGCCTTTTTCACCATGTTTGGCGTGGTCGATACGCTGGCAAGCTTAATGGACGTTGTGGTCAATGTCAATGCCTTAAACCAGGATTTTGTGAATTTAGCGGTCCAAATGGGACAGCTAAAATTGGCCGTTCAGCAAATTTTCAGCGGATTTTGGTTGGTGATCAAATGGGCAACCCTGTTTCTGCTTGGCTGGATGATTTTGGGATATTTTTTGTGGACGGCGCGCCGGCTGAAAACCGGTTTTGCGTTGCTGTTTAATAAATCTCCAGGGTTTTACTCCGGCGCATAACAAACCGCCGGGTTTTGAAAACACTGGAGGTTTTCGCTTTGTTAAACCGGAAAAAATCGGTATTTTATTGCAAACCAAAATCCGGAAAAAATTATGAGCGGCATTATCG
>CAYVDX010000237.1:0-6064 GCA_964450485.1 uncultured Calditrichaceae bacterium | reverse complement strand
GGGCAAAGTAAGTTAAATCCGGCAAACTCTTTTGCTGATTCCGAAAGTGAAATAAAAAAGTATTTGCGTATTTTGAAACGCCGCAAATGGCTGATTTTTTTTACTTTTGCCGTTGTTTTAGCCGCGTGGGTCGGCTATATCATTTTATACGACAGTCAACCGGTTTACAGCGCCCGGACATTGCTGCATTTTCAGGACGCCCGACAAATAGGCGCCCTTGATGCGGAAAGTGGTCGAAAAATCAATGAAAGCCGCGTTACAACGCTGACGACAAACAAATTGCTTGGCGCCGTTGTTGAAGAGCTTCAATTAAATTTATCCATTCGGACAAAAGGTGTGCAAAGATCAGATGTTTTTAACTATGTGGATGTATCTTTTAACAGCGTCGATGGCATTTATAAAATTACCAAGGATTTGATCAATCGAAACAAATTTTATTTATACTATGCCAATGAAGCGTCCAATATCACGGATAAACAGTTAACAACCTTTGCGGGTAAAGATACTGTCCGTCTTGAAAAATATAAACTGGCTTTTCAATTGAACCCTGATTTTTTTGCAAGCAGCGAAATCCCTGAAATCGAATTCAGCATTCGCAATGTTGACCGTGCAATCAACGCTTTACGCAACATTACTTCGAGTAATTGGTTAGACCGGAAAACGAATACCTATCTTGAAATTTCAGCAACACACCCTTCTCCGGTAATGGCCGCAAAGATTGCCAACACGCTGGCAAAACGATTCGTGGAATTTGATTCAAAGGTTAAAAATCGCAAAAGCACCGAAGCAATGAAAAACCTGGATGATCAGTTGGAAATTTCCCGAAAGGATTTGGAAATCGCGAATCAAAAACTACAAGCTTTTCGGGAAAGGAACCCGGGAATCGTTGAAGGAAATTATTCCAATTCGCTGACCAGAATGGAACAGGAACAAGACAATATCGATCTAAAAAGAAAAGACATTTCAACACTATTAACGCAACTTAAACAACCACAAAACTTTGACGAAAAAGTTGTCACCGCGCGACAATTATTAGCATACCTTTCCTCGGAACGCGTTCCTTCGGCAATGGCTTTTGAAACAGAATTCAAACAACACACCCTGGAAAGAACACAACTGCAAACAGAGACATTGGCATCGCCGATTCTTCTACGGGAGAATGAAAACAAAATTAATGGCTTGATCACCAAAATTCAAGCGAAGGCAGAGGAATATCTGGACAAGCTGAATACACAAATAGCGGCGGCGGCCACGAATATTGATCGGGAAAAGGGCAAACTAAGTATATTGCCGCGTCGGCAACGGGAATTATCCGACTTAAAACGCGACCAGCAAGTCAAACAAAATTTATATGAAGAAATCTTGCTGCGTTATAACCAGGCAAAATTAACCAATGAAGTGGCTGTCGGGGATGTGTTTATTATGGACGAAGCTCGTGTGCCCCCATTGCAAAGTAAGTGGAGCATTGTGATCAACAAATCATTGCTGGGTATTGTGCTTGGTTTGGCATTAGGGCTTGGATTGGCAATTGTTATTGAATTTTTTGATAAAACGGTGCAAACCCCGGAAGATTTACAGACGCGTCTCAAGCTGCCTGTGCTGGGAAGCATTCCAGTCATTCACAACGATGATGAGATGCCTGACAATATTAAGGATATTAAAGGAAAACGTGATACAAAACTGATCACGCTGGATTATTCTCCAACGCTGGAATCCGAGTCATATCGTGATTTACGGACGAAGCTGTTGTTTATGAATCGCAACAAACGGCTTTCATCATTTTTGATGACCAGCCTGCGCCCAAGCGAAGGGAAATCACTCACTTGCTCAAACTTGGCGATTACGTTTGCTCAACAAAAAATTTCCACGCTGCTCATTGATGCGGATTTGCGCCGCGGCGTTTTGCACAATGTTTACGGCAATAAAAAGAAGCCGGGCCTGGGCGATTTTTTAGTTTCCAAGGCAACCGTTGATTATGATAATGTGAACAAACTCATCCAAAAGACAATCATTCCCAATCTATATTTAATAACAACTGGCTCCCCAATTCCGAATCCTACCGAAATGTTGGGATCTGAGCGGATGACAAGCTTGCTCAACTTGTTAAAATCGCGTTTTGGCATGGTTATTCTGGATACGGCGCCCTTTCAGGCCAGCTCTGACGCACCCATTCTTTCGCGCAATGTTGACGGTCTGGTTGTGGTCGTTCGGGCGGAATATACAAATATTGAGCAATTAGAACAAAAATTGCAGGAATATGCTCATATTCAGGATAATGTGCTTGGTTTAGTTTTAAACATGGTAAAAACGGATCTGAAAAAAGAGCGCTATCAGTACTCATATTATAATTATTGATCACAAACAAATCGGCGCGTAGATGTATAGTTTACGCGCCGAGCTATGTACAGAAGTTCTGAATACATCCAAATATTGAAACTCACAATTCATTCCCAAAAATGTAACGAAAGCCGAGAGAAGCATGAGACACTTAGTTACCGGTGCAGCCGGGTTTATTGGTTCCAAAGTCGCCGAAAAGCTGCTTGACAAAGGCGATCAAGTCATCGGCATCGATAATTTGAACGATTATTACGATGTGCGCGTTAAGCAATGGCGTTTGGGAAATCTCCAAAAACGAGAGAATTTTCAGTTTGTCAACGGCGACATTATCTCTTACGAAGTCGTTGAGGAATTATTCAAAAAGCACGCGTTTGATGCGGTTTTTAATCTTGCCGCGCGCGCCGGCGTTCGCGCAAGCGTGGAAGATCCCTGGATTTATTACGACACAAACGTTAAAGGTACTTTAAATTTATTAGAAAGCTGCCGGAACCATGGCGTCGATAAGTTTATCCTTGCATCCACATCCAGCGTTTACGGAGAAACCGAAACGCCTTTTAATGTCGCCAACAAAACCGACACGCCGCTTTCTCCTTATGCTGCTTCTAAAAAAGGCGCGGAAGCACTCTGCTACTCATATCATTATCTCTATCATTTGAACATCGGCATTCCGCGTTATTTTACGGTTTACGGACCTGCCGGTCGCCCAGACATGTCCTATTTCAAATTCATCCTGAAAATTGACCGGGGTGAAGCAATTGACGTCTATGGCGATGGTAAACAATCGCGGGATTTTACATTTATCGATGACGTCGCCGAAGCAACCGTGCGCTGTCTGGATTTATCCGGATACACCATTTTTAACGTCGGCAATGACCGCCCGGTCGTTTTGCTGGATATGATTCATCTTTTGGAAGAATTACTTGGGAAAAAGGCAAAAATGAATTTCATGGCGCGACATCCTGCCGATAATCCGATTACCTGGGCGGATTTGGGAAAAACACAGGAATTGTTGCACTGGCGTCCGCAAATTCCCCTGGAAGAAGGGATGCGGCAGGTTGTAAAATGGTATTTGGAAAACAAGGATTGGGTTAAAAACATAAAACTAACAGATTAAACATGGATCGTTTAGAAATACAATCTTTTTCGACGCCGCCGGAGGGATGGAATGAATTTGTCGATCAACATCCCGAGGGAAAGCTGTATCACAAATCCAAGTGGAATGAAATGATCGAACAGACCTTCGGGCATCGCATCAATTATATTACGATGCGGCGAGCCGGGCGGATTGTGGGCGTGCTGCCGCTCACGGACTTCAAATCTCTCCTGTTTGGGCATATTGCGGTCTCTTTACCGTATATCAATTATGGCGGTTTGCTACTCGAAGACGAAACAGACTCAACGCCATTATTTGATTACCTGGAAGCATTCCGAGACGCTCAAAATTATAAATCCATCGAACTACGTCAGGAAAAATCACTCAATACCGACGCACAATGCAAACAGCATAAAGTAACGTTTTTTTTGGATTTACCCGAGGATGCAGACACACTTTTGAAATCCTTTAAAGCCAAACTGCGCAGCCAGATTCGCCGCCCGACCAAAGACGGCATGCACGCCAAAACCGGCAGCGTGGAATTATTGGACGATTTTTATCACGTATTCACGATCAACATGCGCGACCTGGGCACGCCGCCCCTGCCCCGCCGGTTTTTCAAAAATATTTTGGAAACATTTCCGGCTGAAGCAAAGATTGTCGGCGTTTACACGAAAGACGATCAACCGGCCGCGGCATCCTTTTTGATAAAATACGGCAAAATCATGGAAATCCCCTGGGCGTCTTCCTTGCGTGAATTTAATCGCTCAAGCCCGAACATGCTGCTCTATTGGGAATCGCTAAAATTGAGCATTGAGATGAACTGCCGCCGCTTTGACTTTGGCCGTTGCACCCCGGATTCAGGAACTTATCGTTTTAAAAGACAATGGGGAGCAAGCGAATTTCCGCTGTATTGGTACTACGTGCTGCCAAAAGCCGAAACATTGCCCCAAATGAATCCCGAAAATTCCAAATTCGATCTATTTATCAAAATTTGGCAAAAAATGCCGCTTTTATTCACAAACTCAGTCGGGCCGCTGGTGATTAAACACATCCCATAGTCGCCGGCTTTTTACTTCCAACTTTTTGACTTCTCAAGCGGGGAGAACCAGTTGGCAACAAAGCTGAATCGGGAAATTTACATTTGCAGCGCTTTTTTTATCGCGGGACTTCTCGTCAGCATTTATTTCTTTGCAAATTCGCCCGGCGTCACCATTGATGATGAAATCGGGCATTTTTTAATTTCGCAAAATGCCTGGAATTATCCCGAATTATTGCTGGATTCCTGGGGACGTTTTTTAAATACGCTGATCTTTTTTATCCCCTCGTATTGGGGATTGAGCGCTGCCCGGACAATGGCGTTGGCGCTTTCCGCGGTATCCGTCATTATAACCCTTCGCATCGCGCAAAATGCCGGGATTCAATCCTGGTTTCTCATTCCGCTTTTCCTATGGTTTCAACCCTGGTTTCTCGATTCCGCGTTTGAAGTCCTGACCGAAATACCGTTTACGCTCTTTTTACTATTGGGAATTTTTTTCTGGCAGCGAAATCATCCCGGCTGGAGCGCGTTGGCATTTGGCGCCCTGCCGCTGCTCCGGCATGAAGGCATTGCCCTCACCGGTCTCTTTTTTCTCTTTATGGCGGTTCGGAAAAAATGGCGGGCCGCACTGCTGTCGATGCTGCCATTGATTTTTTACAACATATTGTTTTTTATGATTTTAAAGCATTGGCCGTTTTCAATTTATTTACAGACAACCCCCACGGAAGTTTACGGGACAGGCGCCTGGCTGCATTATCTTTTCCGAATTGGGTACTACGCCGGTCTGCCGGTTTGCTTGCTCAGTTTGTTTGGATTAAAATCACTGTGGAAAAATAAAGAAAATTTTATTTATTTCACCGTCTTCATCACCTATCTTCTAACACACGTCATTATTTTTCGCTTTGGTTTATATGCATCAGGAGGTTATTCGATATTTTTGCTGCCGCTGGCGCCGGCATTGGCAATTGCCGCAACCGCTGGTTTTGATTCGCTAAACCAAATATTTAGCAATAGATACGCAGAAAGAAATTGGCGGAAAGCATCGCATTTCCCGCAAGCACAATTTGTAATCACATTGGCAATGCTGATCGTCATCGCCTACGGATTTATGTTTGCCCGGCCGCATCCATTGGGCGAGGAAGCGAAAACCATGCGTGACGCCGCCGTATGGATTCGAAAAAACTTGCCGAATGCGCAAAAAGTGATTTCATCGCATGTGTATTTTTTTTATTTTTACACTGAACAACCCTGGCAGCCAAATGAAAGTTGGGATACGCCCTCGCCGCCGGACAAGCTTACACCGGGTTCGATGGTTTTATGGGACCGGCACTATGCTTCGCAACGAGGAATAAATTTGAATTTTCTCCGTGCAAATCCGACAGAATGGGAATTGTTAAAATCTTTTGATAACGATACAGCATTACTTTTTCTGCGCCGATAATATTTTTTAGAAACCAATCAACAAACAGGAAATTTATGAGCGTAACCGCCATTGTATTTATCATCATTTATTCCACGGGGCTATTTTTAACGTTTTATCGTCCCTACTATGGCGTATTGACCTATATTTTTGAATGGCACAATCATCCGCCATA
>CAYVDX010000236.1:0-6084 GCA_964450485.1 uncultured Calditrichaceae bacterium | reverse complement strand
CGATTTTCACCCGCCGCGGATCGTCGAAATCCGCGACCGGCGGATCGTTGAAGGCGATGTGCCCGTTTTCGCCCACGCCGATGCAGGCAATATCAATCGGCGCAACCGCCAACAGAGCGGCGTAACGCTCGCATTCGGCCCGCGGATCATCCGTGTCGGGGTTTAAATAATTCACTTCGCCAAAGGGCAGCTGGTCGAACAAGCGTTCCCGCAAAAAATGCCCGAACAGTTGCGGGGCGTCTCCCGGCAGGCCAATGTATTCATCGATGTGAAAAGCGGTGATACGCTGCCAGTCGATCCCCGGCTGCTCGCACAGCTTTGCTAAAAACTCGTTTTGCGACGGCGCCGCGGCAAACATCATTCGCAAGTGTGTTTTTTCGGTCAGGCGCTTGCGAATGGCATCACCCACTGCCGCCGCGGCCGCGGTTCCCATCGCCAGCCGGTTTGGGTAAACCTGAACGGTTAATTTGTCCACGTTCCATTTTCGATGCACATCGATTTTTTGCTGTAAATTTGCTGACTGATTGGTTGACATGATCATTTTTCCTTGAGTTTTTTCATTCGCATTATTGGAATTAATTCTTTAGACAGGAACAATGGCGAAGCCACCCTTTCCTGGGGCAGGATTAACCGGATGAGTATTTAAGATATAAAAACAAATAAATCAATAGCTTATAAACACAAAAATTTACCCTGAATACCCTGTAAATCCTGTCAAAAACTTATTTCCGATAAAGTTTATTAAATGCACGTTAATACCCAAACAGCGCAGGCACCCACAAGCTCAATTCCGGAATGTAGGTTACTAAAATGAGCGCGATCACCATGACAATGAACATGGGCATCAGCGGTTTGATCACTTTGACCACATCGGTTTTTGCCACGCTTGCGCCGACAAACAACACGCTGCCCACCGGCGGCGTACACAAGCCGATGCACAGGTTCAGCACCATCACAATGCCAAAATGCACCGGATCCATTCCCAACTCAGCGGCGACCGGCAGAAAAATCGGAGTGAAAATCAGCACCGCCGGGGTCATATCCATGAACGTGCCCACGAAAAGTAAAATGGCATTGATGATCAACAGGATGATAATTTTGTTGTCCGTCAACCCGATCAGGGTCGCGCTGATGGTTTGGGGAATATTTTGGTACGACATGATCCACGACATGCCGATGGAAACGCCGATCAGCAACATCACAATCGCGGTGGTTGATACCGAATCCAGCAAAATTTTGGGCAGGTCGCGCAGCTTGATTTCCCGGTAAATGATCACCGAGAGCACAAACGTGTAAAGCACCGCAATCGCCGAGGCTTCGGTGGCCGTAAAAACGCCGGCGACAATCCCGCCGATGACCACGTACAGCAAAAACAGGCTCGGCAGGGCATTCAAAAAGCGGCGCAGCATTTCCCGCGGCCCGACTTTTTCCCCAACCGGGTAGCCGTGTTTGCGGGCGTGAAATGCCGCGATGACCATCAAAGCGCCCCCGACCAAAATCCCCGGGAGGTACCCGGCCAAAAACAGCGCGGCAATGGATGCGCCGCCGCTGGCCAGCGAGTAAACGATCAAAATGTTGCTGGGCGGAATGAGCAGCCCGGTGGTGGAAGCGGTGATATTGACCGCCGCGCTGAATTCCCGGTTGTAGCCTTCCCTGACCATCAGTGGGATCAAAAAAGCGCCGATGGCCGCGGCCGCCGCCACCGCCGAACCGGATATTGCCCCGAAAAGCATGCAGGCCAAAATGTTCACAAACGCCAATCCCCCGTGGAAAGAACCGACCAGCGCCTTGGCAAAATCGATCAGGCGGCGGGCAATACCTCCGCTGTTCATCATCAGCCCGGAAAGGATGAAAAACGGAATCGCCAGCAGGGAAAAGCTATCCAGTCCGGTGGCCATTTGCTGGGCAACGGTGGTGAGCGCCGGCAGGGTTTTGATGCTCATCAGCATGGTTAAAACCGTGGAAATACCGATGGCAAACGATATCGGCATACCGATAACCAACAGAATAACAAATGATAGAACCAACGTGTTGATGCTGAGTAAATCCATTCCGGGCTATCCTTCCGGTTTTATGTTTCGCAGCTTTGCCAAATTTTCATGAACAAAAACAGCCATGTAAAACATGATCAGCGCCCCGCTGATCGGCGCCGCCAGGTACACATACCCGATTTTGATTTGCAGCGCCGCGGAGATTTGCGCCAGGTGAAAGCTGATCATCACCAAGCGCGCGCCGCCGATGACCATCACAGACAACGCAAAGCAGAAAATGAGCGCGTCGATAAAAATGTGCACGAAAATTCTGGCCGGCGGCTTTAGCCGGGTGGGAAAAATATCAATCGCCAGATGCGCCCTTTTACCGGCAACATACGCGGCGCCCAACAACCCCACCCAAATCAGGAGATAGCGGGCCAACTCATCGGTAAAGGAACTGGGCGATTGCAAAATGTAGCGTGAAAACACCTGCCACAGCACGTTCAGCACCATGACGGTCATCAGCGAAATCAGGCAAAATTCCAACACTTTGTCAATCGATTTTCGCAAGGATTGAATCATTCGGTCACCGCGGTGATTTGTTGTATGAGTTGATAAATTTTCGGCTGGGAACGAAAGCTTTCCAGCAGCGGCCGCACTTTTTCCCGAAATGGTGCTTTATCCGGCCGAATCACTTCCACACCGGCGGCTTGAACGGCTTGCAAGGCGTCGTCGCTGGCTTTTTTCCAGAGCTGCTTTTGGTATTCGGCGGATTCCCGGGCGGCAGCTAAAAGTATTTCCCGGAATTCTGGCGAGAGGTCGTTCCAGATGATGGTGCTGATGACCAGCACATCCGGAACCGCGGTGTGTTCATCCAGCGAGTAGTATTTGCAGACTTCGTAATGTCTTGATAAATAAAAACTTGGCGGATTGTTTTCCGCGCCGTCCACCACCCCTTGCTGCAACGCGGTGTACAACTCTCCCCAGGAAATGGGCGTCGCCGACCCGCCGATGGCGTTGACCATTTTGATGGATGTGGGGCTTTCCTGGGTGCGAATTTTCAGACCGGCCAGGTCATCCGGGGAGTAAACCGGCTTGCGGGTGGTATAAAAACTGCGGCTGCCGGCGTCGTAAAAGCACAGGCCGCGCAGCCAGTATTTTTCGCTGGCGAGCAGCAGTTTTTGTCCGATGGGGCTGGCCAACGCGGCAAACCGGTGGGCGTCATTTCTGAAAATATAGGGCAAACTGAGCACCTGGTATTCCGGGGCAAATCCTTCCAAAACACTGGCGGAAACTTTGGTCATGGCCAGGCTGCCGATTTGCAATAATTCCAGGCATTCCCGCTCCGAACCCAATTGCTCGCTGGGGTAAATATCGAGGCGCAGCCGCCCGCCGGATTTTTTCGCCACGCGCTCGGCCATGAACACCATGGCCTGATGCACCGGATGGCTCTGGTTCAGCCCGTGGGCAAGCTTCAGCCGGATGATTTTTGATGCCTCCCGGCAACCTGCTAACAAGGCGAACACCCCAACAATAAATATGGATATTTTCAAAGTTATTTTCATAAATATACTCACCGTAACTCGATTTTCAACGACGACGTCTGCGTATATATTTTAACTGCTAAAACGATCAGAAACAAGTAGATAATGGTGCGTTTTACAGCCATTTATTTCGCCTCGGAATATGCAAATTCATAATAATCCGCCAAAAATCGCAGGCCGAACGAGGTGGCAATATCGCGGATGGCCAGCCACAGCCCTCCTTTTTTGCGGCGGGTGCGCAGTTCAAAAAAACCACCGGCCAGGTTGGGATCGGGGTGATCGGCGGCGTAGCGATTTTTCAACACCCATTTCAAAGATTTTTCGATATTCGGGCGGAATTCTTCCCCGACGCCGTATTTCAGCAGCCGCAGCCACACAATCCCGGCGAACGAGACCGCCGAGCCGCACGGCGATTTTGGATTGGAACTGCCATCGACATAATTCCGGTAGTAAAAAGTGCCGTCTTTCTTTTGAAATTTGGTGTAAAATTGCGCCGTTTTTTTGGCGGCATCCAGAAACCGCCGGTCGCCGGTCAGTTCGTAGCCTTCCAACAGCGACTCCGCATACCACAAATTAAAGCGCGGGTGAAAGCTGCCCGTTTCTTTGTCGTTGGGCATAAAATCCATCCACAATCCGTATTCGTCCTGCTTTTGCAGCAGGCTTTCGCACTGCCGGATGAAAACCTGCCGGTAGCGTTCCTCCCCGGTGAATTCGTACATGTCTTTGTAAAGCGAGCCTTCGCTGTTGGGACGGGCAACATCGAATAATTCCTGCTTCGTTTTATCCGGCCAAAAAGGGCTGTTTTCCTTGCGCACTTCTCCGGTTTGCGGATCGACCACGTCGTAAAAAACGCCGTATTCCGGCGCCCACATGTGATCCAGCATCCACTGGCCGGCGCGGGTGGGCGTCTCGGCATATCGCCGGTCGCCGGTCAGTCCGTTCAGCAAAAACAGACCGGCGGATCCATCGCTAATCGTTGCAAAAACAATCACTTCGCCGATGTTGTCGCCATGCACGGCGCGCAGCATTCCCTTTAAGCGCGGGTGATCTTTGATCTCCAGGCTGACCCACCAATCCCCGGCGCGTTTGGCCGCGGCGAGGTAGTCGTTGTTGCCGGTCACCTGGTAGGCGCGGATCAGTCCGTAAATCACCTGCCCGGTGTGCCAGGGCGGTTCGTATTCGTACCACTTGCCTTCCAGCATATTGTAATCGCAGCGCGACTTTCCCTTTTCGTCCAGCAGCACCGTGGCGGCGTAATTCGCCCCGTCGTTTAGCGCCCTCAAAATGTCCCCTTTGCATGCCGCCGGTTCATCCGCTGTCAAGACAGAAGGAATCGCTGCAATGCAAATCAGAAAAAATAAGTAAATTGATTTTTTCATGTTGATCACTCCTTTACTTCCTGGTGTTACGCAGTTTGTTTATTAAAGCCCTTAAAAGGGCTTCACGTAGTGATCCCCTTGGGAAAAGCGTGTGAACGTTCTATTTTTACCCCGGCATAAATGCCGGGGCTAATGATATGTTTTCATTTGTCTTATTAACCCCGTCATTTAGGGCGGGGATCAAGTGATTACCCCAAATATTTATGGGCTTTTCCCAAAGGGATCACTTCGTGAAGCCCATTTTCTGTCGTCGTGCGTAACATCAGTTACTACTTCAAAATTTTATACGCAAACCCGCTGCCGCCGACCGCTTCATCCAACAACCGGAAAGCGAATCCCCATTTCCCGCGCCCCTGGTCAATTTTGAGCATCAGATGATTCACGCCCGGCTGCAATTTCAGCCGCAGGGTGTCGTCGTCGATTTTCACGAAACGCAGCCGATGCGTCTCGAACAATTTTTCGCCGTTGAGATACACTTTGACGCCGTCGTTGCTGCCCAATGTCGCGGTCACGGTGCGGGCGTCGGGCGATTCGATGGTGCAATAGGCATACGCCACGGTGCGATCGTGAGGCGTCAGCAGTCCGGCCAGATCGATTTTCGCGCCCAATGCGGTGGTGTGGATTTGCCATACACGTGTGCTGCCGTTGGGCAACGTCACCGCTTCGCGGGGATTGGGATGGGCATGCGCCTCACCGCCGGTCTTGGCTAAATAATCGGCGTCAAATCCCAGGCAATTGCCCGGCTCGTGCGATGCCAAATCCATGTTTTTTTTAGGATTGGGAAAACTGCCGCAGATCAGCCAGGTTTGGAATCCCCCGCCCTCCGATTCCCGGATGGCCAGCCGAACATGCGTTGGCGGCGGCAGGAAATGACCGCGTTTCAGGTCGTTTTCTGCCCGGTCGAGCTGGCGCATGACCTCCGAAAGATCCATCAGCACTCCGGCAAATTTGCGGCGATTGCGCGACAGCCAGTATTCCCGGTTTTCCCGCCGCCACAATTTCTCGTAGCGATGCCCCATTTCCGTCCAGCGGCGATGAAGCCGTTTGATGATTCGTTGACTTTCCGCCAACAACCCCATTGTGGGGGAGGAATCCGGCTGACTGAGACAGGCCGCGCGATAACTTTCCGCGGCGGCGAGCAAGTCCCGACGCTGATCGGCCATAAAAATGAACTGATCGGCGGCGTAG